>JAFZGH010000061.1 GCA_017555465.1 Akkermansia sp.
TATCACCTCCCGCCCCAATTTCAAGGCAGAGGAAGAAGAAGCTTAAGTTCCCAAACCATTCCAGAATCCAAACTGCCGCGTTCCCTTACAGGAACGCGGCAGAAAAGTTATGCATTCCTGGCACGCCAAAGCGCCATCAGGCGCGGCGGCGCCGCCTTGTGCAGAGCGCCGTGAGCGCAAGCAGGCTGAGGGTTGCCGTAGTCGGCTCCGGGATGATGATTTCAAAGTAAAGCATGTACGGAGAAACCGTTGTCCCTGTTTCCTGGCTCACCTCCGTACTGGTGACCCAATACAGAAGCTCGTGCTTATTTCCATTCTGATCCTGCAGCACAAACTGAGAACCAATCAGATTGCCGAAACTGGAGTTCGCCGTGGCATTATCCACCTCGTAAAGGAAGTGACCGCTTCCACCGCCCATCATAATGGCCAGATAACGAGTGCCCGGCTGCACCCAGGTGTACCATGTGTTATCGTGAATCTGGAGAGTGAGGCCATTGCCGGTCACATCCACCCCGGAGAGCTGGTCTGCCTGCACCACCAGAATCTTCTCGTCTTTCGGGCCGACGGTGTAGGTATGATGACTTTCACCGGTGAAGGTCATTTCCACGGTTGTAGCCAGGGAGGTCTGCACCTCTTTCACCTTGCTGGTCGGGTTATTGCCAGTAGCCACATACGGGCCGGCCGATACAGAGCCATCCAGATTCAGGCCGCCGATTTCCGGGTTCACCGTATCGGCACCGTACTCCACCTTCACGCCCTGGATTTCGGATTGCTTATCCACCAGCACCGCATCTGCAATACTCAGCTTGCAATCTTCCTGCAGATGCACCAGAGAATTACGCAAATCGGTATGCGAAAGCACATGGTTCACATCGGAACGCGCCATGTCTACATGCGTGTTCTTCATTTCTGCACGATGCCCGGATTCGCCGCCCAGCTTGACGGAAGCACCACGCATATCAACATGCAGGTGGCTTACCTCACCTTCCAGCGTGGTGCTGTTGTGGCGGGAGGAAATGAGAACCTGCATATCGGCCATATCGGGCTGCTGCAGCAGGGCCGTGCCCTCCGGGGCGACCGCCTGCACCAGCCCCCCCACACAAAAAAAAAAAAAAAAAAACACTAATAATAAACCATTAACAGCAACAAGGAATCACATCTGAGAGTCCCTGTAGCAAAGCGGTTTATTTCTCAGCTGCAAAGCGCTCAAAAGAGGCATCTATGATGCGGCATGCCGTATCAATACCGAAAAAATCGCCCACTTCCGTCTTTTTATTCTGAAGCGTTTTATAAGTCAGGAAAAAGTTCTGAATTTCCTGCAGGTAGTGCGGGGGCAGGTCTTCCAGCTTGTTCACATGGTCATAGCGGGGATCGCCCACATTCACCGCCAGGATTTTCACATCGGGCTTGCCGCCGTCTATCATATCCATGCCGCCGATGATGCGGCAATCCACATAGCATCCCGGAAAGGTAGGCGCCGAGGTGAACACCAAGATATCCAGCGGGTCGCCATCCAGATAGCGGGTATTTTCCACAAACCCATATTCTGCCGGGTAATACACCGAGGAGTACAACACGCGGTCAAGCTTGATGCGGCCGGTCTTTTCGTCCACTTCATACTTATTGCGGCTTCCCATGGGAATCTCGATGCGGGCTTCGACAATGCGGGGAGAATTCATGCTCATTATCGTATCAATGAGGGGGAAATGTGTCAAGAAATCTCGGCCATGGCGCGAAAAAAAATCAATTTTCTCTTGACTGGCCCGTCAGGCTCGTGTATACTGCGCCCGCAACCAATCACAAGGGCGGGATAGCCAAGTGGCCTAAGGCAACGGTTTGCAAAACCGTCATTCGTGGGTTCAAATCCCACTCCCGCCTCTTCCGGAAAAAGCAGCAACTGGACAGTTGCTGCTTTTTTTACGACTTGCCATCAGGCTCCGGGAATGGTAGAATCGCGCTTGTACCGCCGCCATGGAAAATATTCTGGAAATAACCAAACTGAGCATGCACTTCCCGGTGCGTGGCGGCGTGTTCCGGCGCAAACTTGGCACGCTCAAAGCGGTGGATGATGTGACACTGCATATCAAGCGCGGTGAAACTCTCGGACTGGTAGGTGAAAGCGGTTGTGGCAAGAGCACCATCGGCCGCTGCATCGTGCGCCTGCTGGAACCCACGGCGGGTACGATTCACCTGCTGGGCAAGAATATCACGCACCGTTCGCAGTGGCGCATGCGCAAGCTGCGCCGCCGGGTGCAGATGGTGTTTCAGGATCCGGCGGGTTCCCTGAACCCGCGCATGACGGTGCGCCACCTGATTGCCGAGCCGCTTGAAATTCACAGCATGGGCACACGCGCCAGCCGCAAGCGCCGCGTGGCCGAGCTGCTGGATTTAGTAGGACTTCCTTCCACAGCGCTCGAAAAATTCCCGCATGAATTCTCCGGCGGACAGAAGCAGCGCATCGGCATTGCGCGAGCCCTGGCCATGGACCCGAAACTGCTGGTGCTGGATGAACCGGTGAGCGCTTTGGATGTCTCGGTGCAGAGCCAGGTGCTCAACCTGCTGCTCACGCTGCAGCAGGAGCTGAATCTTTCTTACCTGTTCATTTCACACGATTTGTCTGTGGTGCGGCACATTTCTGACCGCGTGGCGGTCATGTACATGGGCAAAATTGTAGAAATGGCGGATGCCGATATCCTCTACGACCACCCGGCGCATGCCTACACCCGCGCCCTGCTCTCGGCCATTCCATCGCCGGATCCCACACGCCGTCAGCGCACTCCCATTCTGCCGGGGGATGTTCCCTCCCCCATCGACCCGCCACCCGGCAGCGCCTTCGGCCGCCGCATCAACCACCCGTACCTCGAAGCCACCATGGGCATGGATTTAACTCCACGCGAGCTGGAACCCGGCCACTGGGTAGCACCGGATCCCTGTGCGGTTTCGCTCACCGATATGCAGCGGCTCGGGGTGGATATTTACCAGTAATCACGACTTCATGAGAACTTTACGCATCGGAACCCGCGGCAGCGAACTTGCCCTTGCCCAGACTCACCAGGCCATTGCCGCCCTGCAGGCTGCAAATCCTGGTCTGCAATGCGAAATCTGCATTATTTCCACTGCCGGCGACCAGCGCACGGATATTCCGCTGCACCAGGTGAATGCCGCTACGGGAACGGGTGATAAGGGGGTGTTCATTGCCGCGATTGAAGAAGCGCTGGCCGCCGGTGAGGTGGATTGTGCCGTGCACAGTCTCAAAGATATGCCCGGGGTGCTGGATGCGCGATTCGCGCTTGCCGCAGTGCTGCCCCGCGAGGAAATTCAGGATGTGCTGGTGGTTAAAAATGAGGCGGATATGGACTGTCCGGTGATTGCAACGGGCAGCGTGCGCCGCAGTCACTTAGTGCAGACATACTGGCAGGGTAAGGCCAGTACGGTTCCTGTGCGCGGCAATGTGGCTACCCGCCTGCGCAAACTGGCAGAAAATGCAGAGGTTTCAGCCACGCTGCTGGCCCGCGCCGGGCTGAACCGCCTGGGTTATGACCGCGATACGTTTGAGGTGGCCGGAGTGCCGATGCAGGTGGTAGGGCTGCCGGTGAATGACTTTCCCCCGGCGCTGGGCCAGGGGGCTATTGCGCTGGAATGCCGCAAGGACGATGCAGACGCCCGGCAGATGCTGGCGCGCGTGAACCACGAACCGACTTTCCGCTGCATTTCCTGCGAACGCGCGTTCCTGAACCTGCTGCAGGCAGATTGCTCGGTGCCGGTGGGGGGCTATGCTGAAATCAACGCCGATGACTCGCTCACACTCCACGTGGTGCATTATGATGCCAACGGGCGGCGCACAGTGCTGCAGCAGTCAGGCAGCAGCCCCGAAGCGGTAGCTGCTGCCCTGCATGCCGATTTGCTGGCAGCGCTCAGAAGCTGAGGCGGTAGCCAACGGCGCCGTTGACTTCCGATTCATCGAATCGACATTCATAGCTGCAATCCATAAACAACGAGCCGCTTTCCTCTCCAATGGGGATGGTGATGCCGATGCCCATTTCCAGCCCGAGGCGGTGCGATTCGGCTGTGCGCACACGTGCTCGCCGCCCGGACAAGGCCAGCAGGCTTGAAGTGACATGACTGCGGGTATCGCCGGCATCGGCTTTCACAAGGAAGCGTGTGTACACCGGGCAGCTGCGGTTATACAGGCTTTCAAAGGCCGTTGTATGCAGACGGAGTCCCAGGCCAAAGGTCACCACATCCATATCTTGCTTGCCGAAGCGGAGGGCGGCATCGGAGCCATGTTCCCGGTAGCCGTCAATACCCGTGTGCCGGTAGCTGATATTGAAAATGGGCTGCAGAAGCGCGGGAGAAACGGTATTCAGGGGGATGTCGTACCCCACTTCGTAGAGCAGCCCCAGGCTCATACCATCGGTGTTGCCGCTAGTGCGATACTGGCCAGAGCCGTAGGATACACGGCGTTTCAATTCAATATCGGACCATCCGAAAGCCCCGACCAGCGAATGACTCCAGCGGCGGCGGGTGTACTTGCCAAAAACACTCATGTAGCAGCTTACGGCATCACCCGCCACCCTATCCGGGCCGCGACCCTCGATGTCGCCATACATGGCAGTAAAGGCCAGTCCTGCCGACAATGATGTGGAAAAAGCGGCATCAAGGCCCACCGTGCCACCCCAGCTGCTCAGGCTGTAGCCTGTATCTGTGCCATCGGCCTGTAATCGGCGGCGGTCGCCTTCCGCATTCACCCAGGCATGGAGGCACGGCAAATTGTCATAAACATAGCCTGGAGCAAGCCCCATTTCAACGGTTCGGTTGCGGATGGATTTCAGCTGGCGTTCCATATCCCCAGCCACGGCAGAGGACAGCACCGCCGCTCCGGCGCCTGCGGCTGCTGCCATGAGCTCACCAGCCGCGGCATTATCCCCCGAATCCAGCAGGGTGTCAACTCCATGAACCAGAGCCGCTGTATCCGGCGAAGCAACAAGCACCTGGGCAGGCAGATTCCAGAACAGCGCGGCGCCGGCATGGGCATTGTACGAGCCGGCGGCTTCCGAATAGAGATTGCGACTGCTCATGATGGTATGGAGAATCAGATAGTTATCTTCTGCGCTCAGCCAGGCAGAATCAATCCCCCGGAAGGCCCCGCCGCTGCCGAGTGTTACCGCGGCGCGGGCATCTGCCCCCAGCTCTGCACTCTGTACCAGCCCCAGCACCAGAGTACCATCCGGACGCAGCTCCACGGGCAGGTTGCTCACAGACTGCAGGGTCAGCGCAGCATCCTCTGCCACTTCCAATACCCCCAGATTCAGCACATCGCCTCCTGCTCCGGTATTCCACACCAGTGTGGTGGATGAGCCGCTCTGCAAGGCTAACGCCCCCAGGGTCAGCACCGTATTGCTGCCATCAGGCCCATTCTGCTGCAAGGTCATTGTGCCCAGATTCTGCACACGCCAGGCAGCTGTTCCCTGCACCTGCTGCAGGGTGAAATGCCCCCCACCTGAATCCACAGATAAAACAGAGGGCATATCACCGGCAAGCCTTCCGCTAAACACGGCATCACGCACATTGCCGATGCTGAATATCCCACCGGCAGACTGCATGCTGCCGCTGCCGCTCAACGAACCGACCCCGCCGCGAGCAGCTAATGCTCCATTCAACACCAATTCACCCTCACCGCTCAAACTGCCCGCATAGGCCAGGGAATCAGCTGTAATTTCCAGCGTACTGCCAGCCGCCAGTTCCAATGCAGCATACCCGCTCAGGCGCTGCACGGCACTTCCCCGCCCGGTCAGGCGCAGCAGTCCTTCATCCAATTCCAGCCAGGAAGCATTCAGCACACCGCCAATGGTCAACGTGCCACTTCCCGTCTTGACCAGCTGCACGGCGTTACCGGCTGTCACGTTACCGCTGAACAAGGTATTGGCAGTGTTGATTTCAGCCTCCTGCTCCGGGGTAAGACTGCTGTCCACATTTCCCAGTACTTCATTGTTAAGCAGCACGCGCACTACGCCGACGGCTTCATCTGTATTAGAAACGATGAAATTCCCCATTCCCAGCAGATTATTCACCCAGGCCTCCTGCGCATCATCACCAGGCAGGAGCAGCGACAGCGTATACCCGGCATCTACATACGTGGCCTTGTAATCCTGCAATCTTGTGTAACTGGTCACGGTGGAGTAATCGCCGTTCTCCGTCACCATGTACACATCCACCACTGTTCCCTCCAGCACGATATTGCCATTTTCCACCCCCAGGACAACCAGTCCCAGAGCTTCCGGCGATATGGCACTGTTGGCAAATAAACTGGCAGCAGTCACTCCGGGCTGCAGCACCATATCAGCATTAGTAATATGTAAGTACACCGCCTGCCTCTTCCCTTGCAGAATACTTTTAACAGCCTCATTGTCCAGTGTTACCGCTGCTGAATCATGGATAATCAATACACCATCCTGCAGTTCCAGCAAGCTTTGCTTACCGGCTGCGGGCACAGACTCACTCCCCACATTGGAAGCGCCCAGACTGAGATAGAGCGACTCTGTTCCTCCATTCATTCCCACGTTCAAATCCCCCTGAATGCCACGCAGCTGACCTGCGGTGTCTATACGAACACTCTGCAATAGACCAGCAGATGTTCCCCCGGCATCGACCATGCAAGCTGCAGCCACCTCCGCCACCAGTGAACCTTCCACTGTGGTGATAGCCTGTGTCAGGCTGCCATTGACCAGCGTAAACTGCCCTGCACCGAGCTGTACCGAGCCAGCCCAGGTGGCGGCAACAGCTGCTGACCCCAGAGCGACTTCACAACCAGTGTCAATTATCAGGCGCCCTGTGCTGGTATTCTGTCCAGCGAGGGTGAGCAGTCCAGACCCGCGCTGTCGCAGGTTGGCAGCCCCGGTCACAGAACCGCTCAGCGTAGTGGCATTGCTATACCAGATGACATAGTTCATATTGGCCGCAGCGGCGTTCAAAGTAGCCTGAACTTCACCTGAGCCAGTCACATCCTGACCGCCGAACTGCCAGCTCACCGCCGTATTTCCAGGGTGCGTAAACACCCCATTGAACTGGCTTATATCACCGCTCATCGTAATAGCGCTCGAAGGTTTCAGGATGAGTGTTCCGCTGCCAATCACCGAACCACTGAAACCGTAAGATGCCCCTGTGCTGCCGTCCATATATGTGGTTGTTCCCGCAACGATTTCCAGATGAGCGGAAGTGGTTGTATTCGTACCGAACCAGAAGCGCTGCCCCGCCACATGCACCCGTGTACTGCTACCGCCCATCGAAGAGCCACTGGCAAAAGATACACTGCCGGAATCCGGGGCACCATCTCCCTGCAGCAGGACAACACCGCTGAAAGCGCTGTTGTCCCCCTGGACGGTAAGTTGCCCGCTGGCACTGAGGAACGAAATGACACCGCTGCCGCTGAAACCGCCTGCCAGGGTACCCTGTCCGCTGGTCTTGGAAACGGCCAGAGTACCGCCATTCACCTGCAGAGTCCCGGCATACGATTCGCGCGCAGCCCCCCAGCTGAGCAGGAGTGTACCGTCTCCGTTCTTTTCCAGCCCCAGCTGCAACACTCGTTTCACGCCATCGCTAGAGTTCCAGTCCACATCGTTCCCATTAGTATCAACACGAACTGGCGAGGCAGAGGAGGAAAGAATCCGCGCGCTGACATCCAGAGTCTGGCCTGCACCATATTGCAGCGTACCGCCATTGAACGAGAGCCCGGCAGTGCCTAGCGCGCGCTCTGCCCCCAGCTCCAGGATACCACCTTGCAAATCAACATTTCCGCTGAATTGCTCATTGTCCAGATTCAGCCGCAGAACAGTGGCATTTCCGCTGATGCTGAGGTTTCCACTGCTCACAATACCGGCAGATTCAGCAGATGCGGAAGCAAAGGTATAGTCACCACCCAGCACGGTGACAGATGCCGGGGTAACGCGATCAATGGTCACCGTGCCGTCATTCTCTGCCCCGAAGCTGACATTCTGCCCTGCCGGTGTACTGCCACTTGTGTTGCGCCATTCAGCAGCAGACGAATCACTCCAGGTGGCAGAACCGCCGCTCCACAACCATTCAGCATACACCGAAGGAGGCATCAAAGACATAACGCCCAGCAGGGCCATACGAAGCAGGAAAGGCAGATGCGTTTTCATATCATGCACCATATCACAGCGCATGTGTCTTTCAAGATGTTTGAGCTAGTTATTAGAGCGTCATGGAAAACGGCGCACCCGATACCCGGATGCGCCGTTGAAATCATGCTCTGAAAGGCATCATATATCCCAGTTATCCAGCCACTTGAAGGACACGATGCGGAACTGACGGCCCATCACCTTGTTCATATCAGAAAGGCCCTTCCCCTTGGAGCCATCCGGATTGTATTCCGAATCCTGCGGGTCGTTGGAGGGGTCCACGTAATTCATGGTGCGCTGCACAACAGCCTCACACCAGGCCTGAGCCAGAATAGCCTTGGCGGCATTGCGCACGCAGCCGTATGAACGCACGGTGAACGTGTCATCACGCACTGTCAGGATATTACCGAGAGATGCAAGCACATCACTCTGAATCAGATAACCAGGTGCAGCTGTATGCAGGGAGCCCATGCCGGCCTCCGGATTCTTGAACATTTCACCACGGGCTTCAGGCACTTTCACCTCTTCGAAATCGCGGTTGATGTCGGTAGCATCAATGGCTGCCTGAAGTGCGCCCTTCAGA
The DNA here is from genome assembly GCA_017555465.1 of Akkermansia sp. Taxonomy (GTDB): domain Bacteria; phylum Verrucomicrobiota; class Verrucomicrobiia; order Verrucomicrobiales; family Akkermansiaceae; genus Akkermansia. Next base: position 8,722 of record JAFZGH010000061.1, read on the forward strand.
CCATTCTTGCCTTCTTGCAGACGACGGTTGACAAAATCAGACATGCTCAGGAACGGGCCGCGCTCGCGCACCTGCTCCACAATTTTTTCGGCCAGCATACGAATGCCTTCAGGTTCGAGCATACGCACCTCACCCCAGGCGGAGGCCATGCCGGAGCTGCGGAAATCCGTGGAGCCCTGCATCATGCTGTAACCACCCAGACCATCCACACTCTTATCTGTCGTGGAAAGCATGAAACGGGAGAACAGCACCTGATTATCGGTCTTTCCTTCTTCCACAAAGGCGAGTCGGCCATCCTTGCCGGTAACAAGTTTACGCTTGGCAAGCCCCTGCAGGGTGGCAGTCCATGCCTCAACAGAGGTCGAGTTCACGTTGAAACCGCCATCAATCATCAGGTACTGGGCAATGTGCTTCCAGCCGTCCTCAGCCATGATGCGCTTAACAAGCTGCTCATTCTTATACGGTGTACTGACCTTCTTATAACGGGAGACAGGCAATTCTTCCTTCCCTTCAAGGAAATCAGTCAGAACCTCTTCTGCCTTGCGCACACCGGATTTAACAGGCATATCTGACACGGATGAGCAGAACCAGCGATCCCACATCGCATCATTGATCAGCAGACCATGGTCGAAGAAATCGCCAAACAGACGAGCATTGCAGGAAAGTCGGGAATCTTCCAGCTTTGTGGTAAAATAAGTGTACACATCATCCGCGGGCAGGCAGGGGTCGGCAAAGGCGTTGCCAATACCCACGCCGGGCACACCGGACTGGTACTGCATACGGCGCAGGGCGCCCTGGTTGCCGAAATCGCCGGAAGCGGTGACTCGATACCAGCCGGGCTGGAGACGCATGCCAGCAAAGCCAGCCAGAGAGAACGGAGGATGCACGGGTAATTCCATGACCGACGCAAAGGAGACCTGCTCACCATCGCTTGTGATACCCAGGTAGCCGTTGCGGCCAATGCTGTCCATGGGAGCACTGTCCATACCTGCACTCACCGGCAGTGTTGCCAGCTGGTACGGGTGGTACTTGCGCATCTGGTTATCTGCGGCGGTCAACGCACTGCCCCAGAATGCAGGGCTGGAATGCTGCCAGATTTTTGAACGGAAGTCGCCCTCGTCAATGCAGGTATCCACGCGCGGATTAGCCGATTTAGCCACCACACCAATGGCCGCCACATAGTATGGGAGGTCGGGGTCGGACTGAGAACCATCCGTCTTCCATGTGCCTTCATTCTTTCTCAGGAATACAAGACCGGTTTCGGAGTCATCAAACATGCTGCCGGGGTATTTTTCCGGGTCGTACCAGCCCAGCAGGAAGCGGGCGGGTGTGGAAGCGCGCTTGCCAAGCCCCGTATCCTGCATCGTCGTACCGTCCTGTCCATTGTAGCCGGCCATCACAGTGATGCATTCCGGACGACGGGGGGCGAAGTAATAACCGTCAGTTCTGCGGCTATCCACATTCACCTGTGCCAGGCGGATACCCACGTGCCATTTACCGGAGTCCACTTCCGAAGCGGGCTTATTGCTGTAGAAGTGAGATTCGTAGGCGGAAACGCTGCTGGGATGATACCCGGGAATCCAGGGGTTCGTGAACCCCTGATTCATGTTGGAACGGGCCTTACCCGGCGAGAAGAAAATAACCTCACCCGGCTGGAATACGATATCGCCAGTCTTGTCCGACAAATCATTCTGGAAGTATTCACCAAAGTCCAGACCGAAGCCAGCGCTATTGCCACCACCACCCTGTGTCAGGGCGTAATCGCTCCATCCCCAGCGGTTCTGAGTTTTCGGGCCAAGGGAATAGGTTTCCATACAGATAGTCTTGTACGGAACAGACTGAGCCCAGAGCTGCTGACCGCGTACGCGCATCGGCACGTTATACGGATTCCACCACAGGAACATCGGGGCAAAGCACATACGCAGTGTGTACGCTGCCTGCTTTGAATCCTGTCCGCCAGTCTCACCAGTTTTCTTTGTGGTCAGGCCGAAGTTTGTCATGAACGCCAGCATGACCGGCGTGCGCGCATAACCGGCTGCATTACTCCCTTCCTCCATCATGGAGCGGGAGTCAAAATAACTCACTGAACTGGTGCCCACTTTCTTCTCGTCGGGGTCATCCGTGTATTCGAGCGAATTGTGCTCAAACACGCAGCCACTCATGCGGGAATACACCTGATCAAGGCTTCCCAGGAGGCGCGCAGTGAAGTTACGGTTATCGGCGGCGCTGCCATCCGGCCAGCAATGATAATAGGCGTGCAGGTTCTGCCAGGAACCGATGGGCATATCAGCTTCTGTACCCTTGGGAACATCTGAATTTTCCACCAGCGGACAATCCTGATTGCTGCGAGCTGCAAATTCCGTATTCTTCAGGGTCTGCTTATTAAGCAGGAGATTCAAATCCTGCTTGAAGCCACCCATGCTGACATTGACAGGCAGGGTGTACGATGTTGTTGTCACATCGAAGAAATAGGGCATACCCGCAGCCTGGGAGGAAGACCCCAGCAGCGGCAGCGAAGCCAGCGTCACCAGACGGGCAGGTTCTTCGAGTGTTTCAGGAAGGAAATCCAGATCCCGGTTATCCACAAAACGCGGAGCCGGTGTATCCCATGTGCGGTGAAGGGCATCGTAGACGTTTTCTGCCTCCTTGGGATTCTGTACAGACACCTTGGCTTTCTGGTTCTCACCACCTACCCACCAGGCAAAGCAGGCTTCATTCTTGCCAAGGGAAGGCATACTCAGCAAATCAGCATACACGTAATGCTGGGGCGAAAGGCTCTTTCCCAGAGTACCCTCACCAACCAGGCAGATACGGCGGCCAGGCTCACGGCTGCAGAGTTTATCTGCATTATTGAGCGTACGGGTGGTGTTACGATCTCGGCTGGAAATCATCCAACGGCGGAACATGGACGAACGCCCCTTGTCATACGTGGAGGAAATCTTGCTGCCGTGGCCGGTTCTGCTCTTGCCGTAAATCGGGCCATCCCAGCTGTCCCACACGCCCAGAAGATGCTGTGCCGAGCCGTTATCATTCTTGTTCAGGATACCAGAGCTGGCCGTCACGCGCTGGTCCGGCCCCAGCTCCACCTGCAATTCACCGATGGCGGCATCCAGCCCCACCAGAGCCTGCTGACGGGCCTCGGCCTGCAACATCGTCTGCAACGCAATGCGATTCTGCGATGCAGCCGTGGCCATAATCGCCACAGCAAGCATGGCCAGCAGCATCATAAGCGTCATGGTTGCAATAAGCGCAAAGCCTTTTTTCTGTTTTTTGCGAGAGCGGGAGAAAGGTTTCTGGGTGTGCCTGAATTTCATACCAAGAGTCGAGTATACTTTGTTACTATACACCACCAGCACCGCGCGTCAAGCAAAAACGGCCGAAAATGCAGCTTTCGCACTGCATGCCCGAAATCATGATTGAATGCCCGCAGCCAGTGTGGTAGAATGCGCGCACGGTTATGAATTTAGATGAGCTCAGACAGGAAATAGACCGCATCGATGCCCAGCTGGTGGGATTGCTCAAACAGCGCGCCGCCTGCGTACACCAGGTGGGTGACACCAAACGTGCCAGCGGGGCTCCGACCTTTGTGCCGGAGCGGGAGAGTGCGCTCATCGAAAAACTGCTGAAGCTCAACGATGGCGTACTGCCGGAAAAGAGTCTGCTGAGCATCTGGCGGCAGATTGTGAGTTGTTCCTTCCACCTGGAAGGCAATATGCGCATCGGCTACCTGGGCCCGGAAGGCACGTGGAGCCACCAGGCTGCGCTGAGCCGCTTCGGTGACAGCGTGGAGCTCACCCCCTATTCATCTTTTGCGCACATCTTTGCCGCAGTGGAACGCGGCGAGGTGAACTACGGCGTCATTCCGCTGGAAAACAGCACCCACGGCACCGTGGTACAGGCCATGGATTTCTTTGCCCACACCCCGCTCCGCATCTGCGCCCAGGTGCACCAAAGCGTGCAGAACTGCCTCATGGCCAATATACCGGCTGCAGAAATCCGCACAATCTATTCGCACCCGCAGGTACTGGGGCAGTGCAGCCAGTGGCTGCAGCAGAACTACCCGCAGGCCGAGCAGATTCCCACCGCCAGCAGCACCGCCGCCGCCCGCATGGCGGTGGAAAATGCAGCAGCAGGCGCCGCTGCCCTGGGCAGTCCGCTGGCGGCAAGACTTCACGGGCTCAACATTCTGGCCGAACAAGTGCAGGATATTGCCACCAATACCACACGTTTCGTGGTCATTGGCTCACAGGACACCAAGCCCAGCGGGCTCGACCGCACCACCATCTGCTTCACCGTTCCGCACAAACCCGGTGGCCTTGTCGATGTGCTTGAGCATTTCCGCAACCACGGCATCAACATCTTCTGCCTGGACTCCCGCCCCACGCGAGACACCGCCTGGGAGTATCTCTTCTACATTGATGTGGATGGGCACGAAACCGTCGAGCCGCTGCGCAGCTGCCTTGCAGAGCTGAAAGCCGAGTGCCCGGTGTTCAAGGTGCTGGGTTCCTACCCCGAGAAATAACCCCACCTCACTTCGTACTTCCCCATGGCCTTCCTTCTCTCACAGGCACAGAAACTCCTCTTGCATGCCCGCCACAGCGGGCGGCTTCCGCACGCCCTGCTGCTCACCGGCACAGCCCGCGCCGGCACTCATGCCCTGGCTCTGGCCATGGCTCGTGAGCTCAATGGAGCGCAGGCTGATTCACTGGAATCCCTGCGCCACCCGATGTGCCGTGTGCTGCGCCCCGGCTCCAAGAGCCGCAAGATTCTCATCGAGGACATCCGCAATGTCGAACCTTTCCTCGCCCTGCGAGCCGATGAGGGCGAAACCAAGCTGGTCATCATTCTGGAAGCAGACCGCATGATGGAAGAAGCCGCCAACGCTTTCCTGAAAACCTTGGAAGAGCCACCGCCGCAGACCGTCATCATCCTCATCACCGAGCAACCCAGCCGCCTGCTCACCACCATTCTTTCCCGCTGCGTGCGCGTCCCCCTGCACGAAGGCAGCAACACCCTGCACCTCTCCGAAGCCCAGCAGGCGTTTCTGCCCGCTGTGGCCGCAGCGCTGCCCCTCGTCGGTTCCGATGTAGCCGCCCTGGCACTGCGGGCAGATTTCCAGGCACTGCTCACCGAGCGCAAGGAACAGATTACCAAACGTCTCACCGCGGCCATCAAAGCCGAAGCTAAGGCCATTGCCGAAGGCACTGATATCCGCGACTGGGAAGCCCGGCAGAAAGACGCCACCGCAGCCCTCATTGAGACCGAATATCTGGCCGAACGCGAACAGATGCTGGAGCTGCTCTCCCTCTGCCTCGGCCAGGCCGTGCTGCTGGCCTCACACGCGCCGGATGTGCAACCTGTCACCCCGGAAATTGCCGGGCTGGCACAGGCACGGCCCATCGCAGATCTGCTGCAGCGCATGCGTGCGCTGGAATCTCTGCGCACAGACCTCAATTTCAACGTAAACGAAGCACTCACGCTCGATTCCCACCTTCTCAACATCATCGGCAATAATACATTATGAACAGCATGACCGGATTCGGAGCCGCCACGGCTCCCCTGGGTGGTTCCTCCATCCGCGTAGAAATCAGCGGCGTTAACCGCAAACAGGCAGAAATCGCCGTCGCCCTGCCCCGCGCCTGGGCCGCACTCGAAACCACCGTGCGCGACACCGTGGCCGCCGCTGTTTCCCGCGGGCGTGTAAATGTTTCTTTCATCCTGCAGCAAGTTCCCGGTACCGCCGGCGCACTCACTCTGGACCGCGACAAGCTCGCCGCCCTCAACGCCACTCTGGCAGAAGCCGAAAGCACCCTGGGGCGCAAGGTTGAAACCTCGCTGGATTCTCTGCTGCGGCTCGGCATCATTGCCGAAGAAAACGAAAGCGAACTGCCCATCGACACCATCCAGGCCGCAGCAGAACCAGCCCTGCGCGAAGCACTGGACGCCTTCATCACCCTGCGCGCCCAGGAGGGCGAAAACATGAAGCGAGACCTCCTAGCCCGCATCAACACCCTGCGCCAATTCCGCGAGCAACTCATGGCCCGCGCCGAGGGCGTGGCCACCCGCCACCGAGAAGTCCTGCTGAAGCGCCTGGCCGACAGCGGCCTTCCCCTGCCCATGGATGATGAGCGCATCATCAAGGAAATCGCCCTCTTTGCCGACAAGTGCGATGTTTCCGAAGAAATGACCCGTCTGGAATCCCACCTCAACCAATTCGAAAAAATCTGCGACAAAGCCGAACCCGTGGGCCGTACCCTCGACTTCCTCTGCCAGGAAATCTTCCGCGAACTCAACACCACCGGCTCTAAAGCTAACGATGCCGAACTCGCCCAGCTCGTCGTCACCGCCAAGACAGAGCTCGAAAAAATCCGCGAACAAGTCCAGAACATCGAATAATTCTTACTTCGTACTTTCCACCTCGAACTTCGTACATTCTCATGCTTGGAACACTTCTCATCGTATCGGGTCCTTCCGGCAGCGGCAAAACCACCCTGTGCCGCCGTGCCGAAAAGGGCGGGCTCACCTCCTATTCCATCTCCTGCACCACCCGTCAGCCCCGCCCCGGTGAGCAGGATGGCGTAGACTACCACTTCCTCACCCCGGAGGTCTTTGCCGCCAAAGTAGCAGCAGGCGAGTTCCTCGAATACGCCACTGTACACGGCAACAGCTACGGCACACTCAAGAGCGATATTATTGAGCTCCTGCAGGCTGGCAAAAATGTAGTCATGGATATCGATGTTCAAGGAGCCGCCAGCATCCGCGCCTGTGACGATGCCATCATCCGACGAGCCTATGCAGATGTGTACATCCACGTCCCCTCTGCCGAGCTGGAAGCCCGTCTGCGCGGCCGCCAGACCGATGCCGAGGAAGTCATCCTCCTGCGCCTCCGCAACGCGGCAGAAGAAGACGCCCGCATGGGAGAGTACCAGTTCGCCCTGGTCTCAGCCGACCGTGAAAGCGACTATTCCCGCTTCACCGCCCTGCTCACCGCCCTGGGCATGCGCACCACGCTGTAAAAAAGCGGGCAGATGATTGTATTAAAAAAGGCAGGAGCAAATCTGCTCCTGCCTTAAAAAACATTTAGCGGCGTGATTTTTTCTTGCTGGCCTTCTCAGGCTTCGCGGGTTTCTTCTTGATTTCCGCTTCCCAGTCCAGCACCTTGCTACCAGCCCCCACAGAAACCAGCTCTCCCTTGGCATTCAGAATAAAGTACCACGGAATACCGGGAATCTCAGGTCTGTTCTCCAGATTAACCTTCTTATTCAGCACACCCGGCATATCCGTTTCATAGTGCTCAATATACTGGCGGGCGGATTCATCATCGCTATCGCATCCCAGCAGCACCATCGAAACACTCTTATTCTTCTTCATCTTCGTCTCATACTCCTCCACCACCTTGGGCATGAGTGCGCGGCACGGGCCGCACCATGAAGCAGAGCAGATGAAAATATAGAACTTGGCCTTCGGGCGGGCCTCCGTCTCCGTGAAATAGCCAGCCTCTTCCAGAGCCTGAGCCACCGGACTCAAGGCACCGCGCTTTGCTTTCTTCTTTTTCTTCTTCTCAACAGAGCTGATGGCATCATCACCCTTTGCCATCACCTGCGGGGCACACCAGCAACCAACGGCGAACAACAAGGCCAGACTTAAAATCAACTGCTTCATACGCCCTGATACTAACACACAGAAATATAGTAGTCAATAGAAACATCCGGAGTTTGTTTCGCAGTCCATTTGAATTTGACATCCTGTTGATTTGTGCTAACATGGTTCCATGGTATACCGTCTTCCTGCCCTTGCGCTCGCGCTGATTCTATCTCCCCTTGCATCAGCTTCTGGTCAGGAAGCCGCAGAACAGCTGACAAGTGCGACCGATGCCACCCCCCAGGCACAGGGTGTCCAGACAGCCATGAAGAACCTGCTGCAAGCCTTGAAAGGCATCAACAGTGAGGAAAGTGCCACCGCTGCTCTGCCTGCCGTTGCCGCTGCCGTGCATGAATACGACACGCACATGCTGGTCTTGCGACAGCACGTGAAGGAAATTCCCCCACAGCATCTGCAATCTCTGCGCGAAACATACCGGGAATTGCGCACCATCGGCGAAAGCGATGATTTTGTACAATGGGTGTGGATGAATGAAGCGCTCATGTACCATCTTTTGCTCCAATCAGCCCATCTGCCATGCATCATGCCTGAAGAAACGGCAGATTACATGCTCCAATGCCTGTCCATGGAGGCACACCACCCCGATGAAGCCGCCGGGGCTCAGCTGGAAACCTTGCGCACCGAAGCCGCAGAACGCCATGCCGCCTTCATGGCTGCCCACCCGGCTGATTATGCCGGTGGCAATGGAGCCGATACCACAAGCGCCATCATCCTGCGACCGCTTGTGGAAAACGCCGGGAGCCAGGACGATGAGGAACGCAGTGAACAGTCCTCCCGACTCATCCGCGCGTATATGCACCAGGTCTACCCCTGGGCCGAATTCGGGTATGGCACATGGACGGCATGCCCGGACGGCTCATTCTATGAGACACAAGTGCTCTTTCCCGGGCTGTACAACAGGAGCAACGGCGAGCAGAAAGTCCTCAAATACCCGGTATATTTCCGCCTGAAAGCCCCTCGCAAGCAGAAGTAAGGCTCTGGATTCCCCATGAAAAAGCGAAACCTCAACTTTCTGTTCCTGCTCTTCAGCACCCTCCTGCTGGAGGGCTGCATCAGTACGTATACCGGGCGAGCCACCATCATCGACACCGGCGGCGCCATCGCCAACATCGGCCAGCAACGCCCCCGGTTGCGCACCGAACCGGAGCAGCCTGGTGAACGCGCCCTCGCACTGCGCCACCAGACCTGGAAAAAGGATGGGCGCTACATAGTGCAGCTCCCCGTCTGCTACACGCCCACAAGGTATTCCGTTCTGGTCCACATTGTCAGAGACAATTGGAGAAAAAACACCCTGCACGGCGAATACCCGAATCCCCGCTTCAGCCCTGCCGAGCTGGCTCAATACCCCGTGGAATACTACGGTGCAGAGCTGACCGAGGAGCAATACCAGCAATTATTCAAGGTCACACGGCACATCAAAAGGCCCAGAACAAGCATGTTCAAGGATGTGCGAATTCGCCCGCTTTCAGAAATCGATCTGGCAGGAGCCGAACTGGTACAGCACCAACGCAGCGATTATCCCAAGGTCATGCGGCTCTGGAACAGCTGCCGGGAACTTCCCCCGCCGCGCCGCACCTGGTACAACCACTGCCTCATGCCCCTCAGCTGGGCTGGCGAGGTGGTGGATATTCCGCTCAGCATCATCGCCACCCCCATCGGCTGGATGGTGGATGCCATCTACGAACCCTTGCATAACTGAGGAACCGCCATCACTGCAGCGGCCACGCTGCAAGGACATTTCATTTGCAGTCTCCGACCAATCCGGAAAGCGGAGAGATAATCACATAGGGCTTTCCATTCCAGCTGCCGATAAGCTGCCCCCCCTTTTCCACTCTCTTATCTTTGAAAAATGTGAGATTTTGCCACTTTTGTCTTGATAAAATGTGATGCAGAAAATATCGTGCGCGCAAAAAGCCAGGAATAGGCAGCGCGATATGCTTCCTTTATGTCAAATCGCGCGCTTGCGCGGGAGGGGAGGGTCTGATAGCATGGGGAACAAGATTTCCCATGATGAACACCCTGCTTTCCACCCTTGAGACCGCCTGGCTTATTTTCCTCGTCGTCATGTTCTTCAACGTGATGATTTTCGTACATGAACTGGGGCATTTTCTGGCAGGCAAATGGCGTGGAGCGTATATTGACCGCTTCCAGATATGGTTCGGCAAACCCATCTGGCAGAAAAAGATTGGCGGTGTGCAATGGGGCATCGGCTGGATTCCCGCAGGCGGCTTTGTGTCCCTGCCCCAGCTGGCAGACATGCAGAGCATTGAGGGCGAGGCTGATATCCCCAAGGATTTGAAGCCGCTCAAACCGCTGGATAAGGTCATCATTGCTGCGGCTGGTCCGCTGGCCTCGCTGGCACTGGCGTATTTCTTTGCCATCCTCGTTTTCTTTGTGGGCAAGCCTGTGGCAGAAATGCCCACCACCACTATCGGCTATATCCCGGCAGATTCCCCGGCCGCGCAGGCCGGGCTACTGGCTGGCGACATCATCCGCGCCATCGACGGACAGCCGGTGCACAAGTGGGCGGGCAACATGGAAGGCGTGCGTGAACTCGTGGCCATGAGCGAACACGAAAAAATCACCTTCACCATCGAACGCCCGCAGGCAGATGGCAGCACGCAGCTGCTCACCATCGAAAGCGGCTACAAGCTGCCTGAAACCAAATGGTGGCAGCGCACGGCCATGCGACAGGTTGGTATCATGCCAGCCGCTCCCGCCATCGTCGGCGGAGTTTTCCCGGACTCCCCCGCCTCGATGGCCGGGCTGGTCAAGGGACAGCGCATTGTGAAGGTGAATGGTGCTGCCGTTTATTCCCCCGCAACGGTTCTGGAAGCCGCCGACAAGGGAACCGTGGAGCTCACCCTTCAGAACCCGGACGGCAGCGAAGTGACAGCCTCCGTCACCCCCACACTGCCTGCCAACTGGCAGGGGCTGGAGGGCGCAGCCCCCATCATGGGCTTCCAGTGGGGAGGTCTGGAAGGCGAACAGAAGACCGAGTACCCCGGCGTGCAGGAGCAGATTAACCAGAGCTTCCGCTGGATGGGCGAAACCCTGGCCAAGGTAGCGGCACCCGGCAGCAGCGTTGGCATGGAGCATCTCTCCGGCCCGGTAGGCATCGGCAATTATCTGTACCAAATGCTGGACTCCCCCGAGGGCTGGAAACTCATTCTCTGGTTTGCCGTGGTGCTGAATGTGAACCTGGCGGTGCTGAATATCCTTCCCCTGCCCATTGTGGACGGTGGCCACGTCGTGCTCGGCACGCTGGAAATCATCTTCCGCCGCCCGGTGGGGGGCAAGCTGCTGGAATGGATTCAGACCGGCTTCATCTTCCTGCTGCTCACATTCTTCATCTTCGTCACATTCAAGGACGTCGGTGATTTGGTTGGCGGCGATAAGGAAAAGGCGGACAAACTCCCCGCCCCGGTATTCAGCAAGTAAATGGCAGGCTTCCACCTCAGCGACCCCTGGAGCGATTTCACAAGACCGGAGGAGCAGGAATACCTGCGCAGCATTGAGGCCAAGCAGGGCGTGGGGCTCATCGGGGCAGAATTGCACTGCGTTTTCCAGAGTTACCTGCCCGCCGGCACCACTCAGGAATGCTGCGCCTACCTCTCCCCCCTCTACCGCCACTTCCGCACACCGGGCGAAGACTGGGCCCATGAAATATGGGATGATATCCTCTGGATATGGCTGCACAGGGCACGTACCGAGCTGGAACAGCTCAACCAGTACGAACGCATCATCGAAGAAATGCGGCGTATCGTCCATGATACCCTCATTCCCGCCGAGTGGAAACCGGAGGAAGGGCCGGAGGACATTTACCACCGCACAACAATGCTCATCAGCTGGATGTCCTGCCCCTGGGGCAAGGACGAAATGCCGACCATTCTCGACACGCTTTCCAGCGGCGGCTTCACCCAGCAGCTTCTCCTGCTGCGCCTCTTCCTGACTAACAAGGACGACCTCTTTTTCGAGTTCACACCGGGTGTAACCGAGTGCGGCGAACGTTCCGAAGCCGCATACGGTGAATACCGGGAACGCTTCAACGATTACTTCCGGGAAAGCACCGCTCTGTACGATGCACTGGAGCACATCGAAACCCATGCCATAGCCCTGCCCGCCAACGACGCCAGCGGCAGCACCATCATGCTGTACGAAACGGCAGACAAATGCCGGATGCACCTGTGGAGCTAGCGTCGCATTCTGTTCCGGCGAAAAGCCCCGCTCCATAACATTGTTTTTTACAAGGAATCCCATTTAGCGGCAAACTTTTCTCCTTGACTCCGCAGGGAAACGTGGTAGTCTAGGAGTAATCGCGATGAAATCTCTCCTTACTACTATCAATCTCGGTCTGATGGCGCTAATGAGTGGCGTGGCCTGTGCTTCGGAGGAAGGTGGCCACCATGGACTTTCCACCGATGCTCCGGTGCTGTGGAATATTGATTTACCCTTCTGGCCGGGGCATTCCCTGCCCATCACAAACTCCATGGTCATGATGACCATCGCCGTGGTGCTGCTCACCATCATTCTGCGCCTTGCCACACGCAGAATGCAGAGTGTTCCCGGTGGACTGCAGAACTTTGTGGAGTGGATTTTCGAGCTGCTGTATAACTTTGTGGAAGGCCTCATCGGCAGAAAACTGGCAAAGAAATACATCTGGTACTTTGCCACGGTGTTCCTGCTCATCCTCACCAGCAACTACATGGGCCTCATCCCCGGTGTGGGCGAAATCACCCTCAACGGCCATCCGCTCTTCCGCGGGGCGAATGCTGATTTGAACGTCACCCTCTTCCTGGGTCTGTTCTACACCCTGCTCTGGTTCTTCTGGAGCATCAAGGAACAGGGTATCAAGCATTTCCTCGGCCACATCTTCGGGCCCAAGGGCGGGCTGAAAGGCCTGCTCAAGAACCTGCTGCTGCCCGTATTCTTCTTCGTGGGGCTCATTGAGCTGCTTTCCATCGCCATCCGTCCCGTGGCGCTGGCCGCCCGTCTTTTCGGTAACATCTACGCTGGTGAGGCCATTCTGGAGCAGATGAGCATCGTGAGCGGCAGCATTCTGGGCAACGCCGCCGCCATGCTGCCCTTCATGTGCCTGGAAATCCTGGTCGGCTTTGTGCAGGCGCTCGTGTTCCTGATGCTGACCGCCATTTTCCTGAAGACCCAGGTAGGGGGCGATGAAGAACACGCCCACTGATGAAAAATCTTCCCGCAGTTGATCATGTAGCAAATCGTGAGGCTGCGGGTTTTCCCAATAAACAACAAACAATAGAAAAACAACAATCATGATGATTCCCGCTCTTGCCACCGCCGCCATCAAGTCCGGTCTGGCCGTTCTCGGTGCTGGTCTCGGCATTGGTCTTATCGGCATGAAGGCCGCTGAATCCACCGGCCGCAACCCCGGTGCTTCCGGTCAGGTGCTGACCATCTCCATCATTCTGGCCGCCCTTGTGGAAGGTGTGGCCTTCGTGGCCATCTTCATGGGCTAAGCAATGCTACGCCCGCGGGCATGCCGGGCCATTCAAAACAACGGCATGCCCCTTCCCCTTTCCCCCTCTTCAAAAAAATCATCCGTTTAACTTAATCACCTCACAGCCATGTTCAAACCGATTCTAGCCGCTGATATTCAGGACCTGGTCACCAACTTCGGTCTGCATACCGATGCATTCATTGCGCACCTGATTGCCTTCTGCATTCTGGCTGCCATTGTGGTCTGCTTCGGCATCAAGCCCATCTTCAAGCAGCTGGAGGAACGCCGCCAGCGCATCCAGGAGGGCGAAGATATGCACGCCCGCAGCCAGCAGGAACTGGCAGACGTGAAGCTGACCAGCGAGAAACTTCTGGACGAAGCCCGCGAATCAGGCAAGAAGGA
>JAFZGH010000062.1 GCA_017555465.1 Akkermansia sp.
GCGAAAGCGAAATCGGGGTTGATGGCAAGCGTAGCGGCATGTGCGCCGCGCAGACCCACTTCCTCCTGCACCGTGAACACGGCGTACAGGTCATAATCCGGCAGGTTGCCGCTTTCCTTGATGGCGCGCACCGCCTCAATCAGCATGTAGCAGCCGCCGCGGTTGTCGATACTCTTCACATTCAGGCAATCGCCCATTTCCACCAGGTCACCGATGCGGGTGATGGAATCGCCGATGGAAACGTACTTCTCCACCTCTTCCTTGCTCATGCCGAGATCCACCACATAATCCGTCACCTGGGGCATCTTGGTGCGTTCCTCCGGGCTCATCACGTGGATGGGCTTCACACCCATGCAGCCGGGCAGGTCCTTCGTACCATGCACCACCACGCGCTGAGCGGTGAGGGTCTTAGCATCAAAGCCACCCAGGGGCAGGATGCGGATAAAGCCGTTATCGTCAATATGGCGCACGATGAAACCGATTTCGTCCATGTGGGCGGCGCACATAATGCGCTTCTCAGAGCACTTCCCCTTGATAAGGGCCACCACATTGCCTACGTTGTCCACCGTGATTTCATCAGCCAGCGGGGTCATCTCCTTGATGACCAGCTCACGGATGCCATACTCGAAACCGGGAGCGCCGGTTGCCTCGCAGAGGTCTTTGAAGAGCTGGATGTTCATGGCGCATACTTTACTCCTTTCCGCCCCGCTTGGCAAGGGCAGACTAACTTTCTGACAGCATTTTCCGCCCACGCGCACGCGAAACACCTTGCATTGCAGGGGCAATATGCTATCATACAGCCATGAACCGCCTGCCAATTCCGCAATATGTGATGGCGCTGGCCCATGTGGCAGCCCTGCGCTCTGAAGACCCCTACCGAAAGGTGGGTGCCGCCGCGCTGGATAAGGACAACCGCGTCATCGGCACATCGTACAACGGGCTTTTCCCCGGCTTTGATGCGCCAGAGGGCTTCTGGGCATCCCGCGATGAACGGCAGAAGTTCATGCTGCATGCCGAAATCAACCTGTGCAGCCTTTTCAAGCGAGGAGAGGCGCGCATCGTAGCCTGCACCACCATGCCCTGCACCTCCTGCATGCAGGCGCTCTGTGCCCACGGAGTCAAGACCATCTATTACGGCGAGGACTATGCCGCTTCCCAGGCACCCGCCATTGCTGAAATGTACGGGGTGGAACTCATCAAGGTGGATGACTACCCGCTTTCTGCCCATTTCCCCCTGGTGGTCAACAAGAGCACCCCGGCATGCAGCTGCGGCTGCCACACGCAGAAGGACAACCTGCAGCCGCGCGCCCTGGGTTGTTTCATGGGGCTCATGTGCGGCGATGCCCTGGGAGCACCGCTGGAGTTCCACACCCCGGAGGAAGTCAAGGCGCACTTCCCGCACGGAATCACCGGCATGGTGGATGGCTGGGATACCACCCACCTGCGCAAGCGCGGCAGCATCACCGATGATTCCGAAATGGCTATTGCCCTGCTCCGCAGCCTGCTCAACGAACAAGGCTTCAACAGCATGGCAACCCAGGCCCAGTACATCGACTGGCTCTCCACCGACCCGGATGATGTGGGCGTCACCATCCGATTCGCCCTCAATGGCGAATTCAATGCCGATTCCCAGGCAAACGGAGCGCTCATGCGCGTGGCGCCCATTGCCATCTATGCCGCCCTCCACCCGGAATGGGACTGGCAGACCGCCGCCCGGGAGGACTGCATGCTCACCCACATCCACCCCCGCTGCGCCCACGCCAACATCATCTTTGTAGAATCCCTCATGCTTGCCATGCAGGGGAAAACGCCGCAGGAAATCCACGCCGCAGCCTGCAAGCGAGCCGAAGAGCTTGGCGACCTCTCCCTGCTCAGCCGCCTGCGTGCTGCCGAGACCGAGGAACCGCAGTATCATCCCCAGTCCGGCTGGGTGGAAATCGCCTTCCAATGCGCCTACTACTGGCTGCTCCACGCCAAGGACTACCCCTCTGCCATGTGCAGCATTGTCAGCAGACTGGGTGACCCGGACACCAATGGCGCCATTGCCGGTGCCCTGCTCGGCGCCGTCTTCGGCATCGATGGCATCCCCTACGAATGGCAGCAGACGGTGAAGAATGCCCCCTACCAGGTCTCCCGCTACCGCGCCTGCAAGGGCATGGAAATGCTGGAAGAACTCTTTGAACAGGCCAGATGAGTGCTCCCCTGCTCCAGGTGCGCGACCTCACGGTCGAGTTCCACTCCCGTGCGGGGGTGAATTATGCCGTCAACGGCGTTTCGTTCGACCTGAACGCCGGGGAAACGCTTGGCATTGTCGGTGAATCCGGATCCGGCAAATCCGTCACCTGCTCCACGCTCATGGGGCTGCTGCCCAGCCCGCCTGCGCGCATCGGCAAGGGCTCCCGCGCCTGGTTCGACGGCATCGACCTGCTGCACGCCCCGGAAAAACAGCACCAGGAGCTGCGGGGCAAGCGAATCTCCATGATTTTCCAGGACCCCATGACCTGCCTGAATCCCTGCATGTGCATCGGAGACCAGGTGGCCGAGCCGCTGGTGCTGCACCAGGGACTCAGCTGGCGGGAAGCCCGCCGCCTCGCGGTAGAGGAACTCGCCCGCACCGGCATCCCCGATCCGGAAAAACGAGCCAGGGCCTATCCGCACGAATTCTCCGGCGGCATGCGCCAGCGCGTCATGATTGCCATGGCGCTCATCACCCGCCCACAGATACTCATTGCCGATGAACCCACCACCGCGCTGGATGTCACCGTGCAGAAACAGGTGCTCGACCTCCTCCGCGCCCGCCAGCAGGAACTGGGCACCGCCATCATCCTCATCACCCACGACCTGGGCGTCGTGCGGCAGTATGCCCACCGCATCCAGGTCATGTACGCCGGCAGCATCGTGGAAAGCGCCCCGGCAGAAGAACTCATCCGCCACCCGCTGCACGCCTACACC
>JAFZGH010000063.1 GCA_017555465.1 Akkermansia sp.
CGACTTGAGAAGCTTGGCTATCGCCTGCTCCTGGTCGCCAGAGGGCTTGTAATCTGTTACCAGTTGGAATAATGACATCTGCTTTCCACACCACCCTACCCCACTTCACCCGCCAAGTCAAGAAAAGAACCGTCTTGAAGTACGAAGTAGTGACATTCCCTGCGCCTGGCGCAGATTTCTTCATGATGCCAACGCATTACTCCATAAAAAGCCCCGGTGGAAGCATCCACCGGGGCTTTCTTTAAACATTGTGAGGACTCGCCTCATTTTTACGCCAGCTGCAGCCTTGGCGCGCCAAAGGCAACCTTGACGGCACCATGAGGCCTCGGCTCGCCGGAGCCACTTTAGTGGCGGCGGCGGCGGGCGCACAGACCAGCCAGCGCCAGCAAGGTAATGATTGTCTTTTTCATGATAGTATATTGATTATTAGTATTTCTGGCACATCTCACAGAGGATAACTTCCTTGCGCAATGGAATGGTTCTTCCTCGCTGAAATGCAGTCGCAGTATCTCGCATTTCCTATGCGATGTGCATTCAGATTGAGCGCAAAATGGTGTTCCTCGTTTAATATCTGATGGTTATATTGTTTTCTTCACTTGATCTCATGTGCCTGACTTCTATTGGGAGCGCAGGCGTACAAGACCAATGAGTCGTAAGGCAAATTTTGACTATTCATGCCGCTGGTTCTGATAAATCTGCGTAATACCCTCTAAAAATACCAAAACTCGCCTGTTTTGCGCTTATTATTCACTTTATTGAACTATTTACTCGTTGTTTTTGTGCGTTTTATAAAATTTCAACTGTACATCGCATAGGAAATGCGATAAACTGTCCTTGTAGCTTGGTTGAGTGGCGGCAGCATTCCATTGCGCAAGGAACTTCATCCAGCAATCAGGTGGCAAAACATAAAACATTGCAAGCAACTATGAAAAAAACATTTATTACACTCCTCACCCTGGCTGGCATTGCTATGGGCTCTCCGACCGTGCTTACCTTTGACCAAAACGAATACAGCTTCGATACAGACAAATGGTCGGTTAATGGCCTGGGTAATGGCCCCAATTCTTCGTGGTCAGGTAGCACGACTCTTTCCGACAAAACCGTAGCTTCTTTTAATATGGCATATGGCAAATTGTGGGATTACGAGCTTAAAACAAAAACATGGTCAAATACAACGGCTCTTGATTTTATGAATCAAGAACTTGGTACAACTTTGACATCCTCAGATCTTACAGGTTTAAAATTTGATGCTTCGGCAGCAGGTAGTGGTACGACACAGCTCACTCTTAACTTTACCGATAACACGAATTACAAGAACGGTGACTCGGTTGTATTCTATATACTTGTTGCTGAGAACTCGCATGATAATGGAACAACTCCTTACAGCGGATTTAGTGTAACAGGCTTAGATAATGCAACTATTCATTGGGCAAATGCGGAAGAAAATGGATTCTATGATGCCAGCAAGGTTGCCGTTACTGGTGCACAAAGTGAACTCCTGATGGTACGTGTGCAAGGCTCTCTGAAAGATAACCAGTCTGTAACTTTCGCTTCTGACAATCAAAAAAATGGCTGGGCTATGGCAGCTTACAATACAGGCACCGCTAACCCGGCAGTACCGGTTATTCCCGAGCCCACCACAGCAACGCTGAGCCTGCTGGCTCTCTGTGGCCTGGCCATGCGTCGCAGACGTAAATAAGTGGTTCACACCAGATTTTTCAACCCCGCAGGACGGCAGCAGCCGATTCTGCGGGGTTTTCATATAACACCCCGGCAAAACAGAATTCACCAGGGACTGTTGATACTGGAATATACCCTATGTTTACTTACCGTAAATCTTCAGTTCTGCGACTGAGCTGCCGGAGCCATCGAGCGCAGCGGTGGAGAAGAAGCGGATGTAGCGGGCCTTCTGCGGGGTGAAGGTGATAACCTGTTCGACGGGGTTGGCGCGGAGGTTGCCGAATTCGCCCTCGGAGGCGGTGGTCCAGTTCTGACCGTCGGTGCTGGTTTCCAGACGGTAGCGGCTGGTCATGTCCTGGGTTTTGCCATCCTGGCGGGGGAGGTAGGCAAAGCCGCTGATTTCGTGTTCCTGCTGCATATCGATGCGGATATGGGAGGGACAGCGGTTGATTTCCCACATGGTATCGGGGTTGCCATCGAAGGCGAGCGGGGCTTTATCTACCGCAAAGCCACCGAAGCTCCAGCCGGCGGGGTTAAGAACACCGGGGTCTTCTGTGTCTGCAGCCACGGGTTCGGGCTGGGTTGCGCCCGGCATGAGGAGAAGGGAGAATTCAGAAATGCAGGGTACGGCTTTGCTGCGGGTGATGGTGAGGCGCAGTTTATCGGTGGTGACAGGAGCGGCAAGCCAACGCAGCACCTGGTTACCGATAGTATGGCCCTTGCCGCCGCGAATACCGTCGAAGTGGTCTTCTTTTTCACCGGGCTGTCCGGGTTCCACGATGGTTTTCCACGCGCCATCCACCCAGGCTTCCACCTGGAAAGCCTCGACACGCTGCCCCAGGCGAATCTGCTCGCGCAGACGCACGACATCAAAGGTAGCGGGTTTTTCCAGGGTTATTTCCACGCTGGGGGTCTTGTCATCTTTCTTCGGGCACCAGTAGGTTTCGATATTATCATCTGTGAGCCTGGAGGCCGTGAGTTTCTTGCCATAAACTGAACTGGCCTTTCCTTTTGCGTTTAAGGCAAAATCCTTTGCCAGAAGCTCCCGGCGCATTTTACCAAAGGCCTGCAACGCGGCCACATCAGCCGGGTCGAGCTGCCCATCGCGATTCGGAGCCAGGTTCAGAATCAGATTCGCGCCACGACCCACGCTGCTGAGATAGACCTGCATGAGATGTTCCGGGTTCTTGACATGATCCCCCTGCCCCGGATGCCAGAACCAGCCACGGTGGTTGATGGGGGTATCAGCCTCCAGCGACAGCCACTTGTTATTGTTTGTATTCCAGAGCGGATAATGACGGGCAAAGCCTTTTTCAGAGCCGGCCCAGGTGACATCACCCCGCCCGGCAGCGCCCCATATGATGCAGTCTTTCTGCAGGCGGCGAATGTTACGCACTACCTGTGTGTAGTTGTAGTAATCATCTGCGTTGCCGATATTGCGCCCCTCGCGGGCACCGCCGTAGTAGCCATCGCCACCCATGGCGCCATCGAACCATATTTCAAAAATCGGACCATAATTCTTCAGCAATTCCTCGATTTGCTTGTAGTAGACTTTCAGATAGCCGGCGCGGCCGTATTCGGCGCAGTTGCGGTCCCAGGGGGAAAGGTAAGTACCAAAGGCAAAATCATGTTTCTGGCAGGCGGTGGCAAATTCACGCACTACATCACCCTTGCCGTTCTTCCAGGGGGATTTGGTGATATTGTGGGCGGTGGATTTAGTGGGCCAGGTGCAGAAGCCGTCATGATGCTTGGCGGTGTAAATCATGCCCTTCATGCCAGCTTCCTTGAAGGTCCTGACGATGGCATCGGCATCGAAATCTGCCGGGTTGAAGAGCTGCGGTGATTCATCACCATAACCCCATTCACGGTTGGTGTAGGTATTCAGCCCGAAATGCACAAAGGCATACCACTCCATCCGAAGCCATTTCACCTGCTGTTCTGTAGGAACGGGTCCGTAGGGTTTAGGTTCTTTTGCAGGTTTTGCACCCCAGGCAAAAGAACATCCCAGTGCAAGGGCCATAAGCACGGTTTTGGCAATGTATCGGGTGAACATAGTTTCGTATTCTAGCAAAACCACCTGATGTTTCAAGGAAAAACTTGACTTAACGCACCTGGTAAGGCAAGATGAGCAGCGTTATGTACATCCCCACGCAGGAAGAACGATACAGCAAAGTGGCACGCCTGACACTGCTGCTGTGTATTATAGTGCCCTCTGCTGTGGTGATGTGGCTTTCGGAAATTGCTGATATCGTAAGCTGTGCCTATGCTTTTCTGCTGCCGGTGGCTATGCCGCTGGACTGGGTGGGTTTCAACAAGGTGGCAGCTGTCTGCATCTCTGCTCTGGTTCAGGGTATCGTCTTTTTCTGGCTGGCCGCTACCAAAAAACTCTCCGCCAAGGCGAAAACCACCATTGCCGTGACCTGGGGTATGAGTTTTGCGCTCATTCTGCGCGTGCTGATTGCTTTTGCCATCTACCAGGCAGCCCGCGGCTTGTAATGACATAACTTGCAGATATTTTCGTTGACTACATGAGACCAATGAGGCAGAATACCGCACCTCATGCGTTTCCCCCTCATCCTCATCAGAAATACCAGCAACCCCTGCCCAGAGCTCATCACTGCTCCTTGGCAGATGGGGCAGCCGGGGCTTGATGTGCTGCAGCAGCGGGATTCATGGGTGGGCTCCAATTGCTATATGGATGGCATTCACTCCCGCATCATCGGGGTGAGCAGTGAGCGCAAGACGCGGTTCTGGAAATGCCTGCTGCACCGCCGCAACCCGGCATACTGGAACGTGCAGGTGGAAATGACCACCCCCAAGGCGTACGACCTGGACATCGTCAAGATGGAGCTCATGCAGGCCGTGGAGCAAGATGAAATGAATCTCACCGAGTTCTACTCGGCCGAGTGCATCACCTACCTCATCAACCGTTGCAACAATTTTGCAGAAATCCTCGTGGTGGGCTGCCTCACCGGCATGTGGGATGCTGAAAACTCAACAGCCCACCTCCCTGCCCTTTTGCCGACGAACGAATGCCGAGATTGCATCCCCTGCGTTACTGCTCCCGGCTATGATGGCCCCCTCTCGGCAGAGAACGTGGCCGCCCTCGCAGAAAAGGTCGTGTTTTCCGACCACGCCACCCTTTTTGAGGAAATCACTTCAGCGGAGTAAAGCAGCTATCCTCTCCGCCAGCATGCGGGGCGTATCCCCTGCCCCGGCATATATAGGCGTGAGCCATTTTTCACGCCGCAGCCAGGTGCGCTGCCGCTTCGCATACTGACGCGTGGCCAGAGCTATCGCAGAAGCCAGCTCAGAGCGCGTCAGACGCCCTTGAAGGTAATCCTGCACCTGGGACAAGCCGAGTGTCTTGGAGGCCGTTATAGACAATACTGTGCCCTCCAGAGCGGCAACCTCTTCGATCGCACCATCGCGCAGCATCTGCTCCGCCCGGCAGGCAATACGCGCATCCAGCTTATCCGTATCGCGCACAATGCAGAAACCAAGCCCTGCAGGCTCTACCCAGTTATTCCGCCAGTAGGAAAGCGGCTTGCCGCCCAGTATCACTATTTCCAGGTTACGCACCACATACCGCTTGTTCTGCAAATCAGTAACTGCTGCTCCTTCCGCATCAAGATTCTTGAATCTGGTGACTAATTCATCCAGTGAATGCGCCTCAAGCTCTGCGCGCAGTGCTGCGTCACTGGGTGGTGCAGGGGAAATTCCGTGGGTGATGAACTTAACGTAAAGCCCTGAACCTCCTGTGTGTACGGGTAGCATGCCACCCTCTCGGAGAGTGGCTGAAATTTGCCCTGCCCGGCGTGCATGTTCGGCAGCATCATTGTTCTCCGTGGGCTCCATAAAGCCCACTAAATGGTGTTTTACGCGGCTTTTCTCCTCTAAAGTGGGCGCTGCGGTGATAATAGGCATGCGTTTATAGACCTGATAAGCATCTGTACTGATAATTTCAGCGTTTCCGAGCAGCTCCGCAAGCTCAACAGCCACAGCACTCTTTCCACTACCCGTCGGTCCCAATATAAATACAGGTTTTGTTCCACATGGAACATTTATTTGATTATCAGCAGTCATATTTGTTAAATCCTTTATTTCCAGGCAATAGAGTCAATACAAAAAGGATAAGTGAAAGAATTTCTGCAATTGCATGCACGCATACGAGCCAAAATTCTCGACAAGAATCAAGCAAAATATGGTATAGTTCATCAGGATTCTCAATTAATTGAGGTTCTAATCCGATATGAACGCTGAGAGTAAAAATTACGTAAGAAAATGGTACACAATAAGTTACATATAAAAATACTAACCACCAACCAGAGAATCCGACATCGTGCAAACGGCGGACATTAACCGAAAGCAAGGGCATCGCCAGATAAAACACAGCCACCAGGATAGCAGTCAACGATATCCAACGTATTAAACTACAAGGGATAATGATAAAAAAGAGCGGTAGAATAGTAAAAAATGCTCCAATGATAGTAGCAGACCAGAATTCCATACGCCCTGCCCTGCCCCGCATACGAGAGTAGTTTTGCTTCGCCAGACAATTCACAAAGAATCTCCAGGCGTCAGACAAAATTGTTCCACGTGGAACAGGTGGCAACATTTCTCTTCTCATAATAAAGTAAGAGGATATTTTCGGCTCGGACCAAATTGGTTAATACGCCGATTGCTATCAATAAAGGAAATCACGAGGAAAAACAGTCTCAAGCCATACAGGGCGAAGTTCATTAAGGTCGCCAACAAAATTAATGAATAAACAATAGGATTCATTTCCGGCTTGGCAATTGTGTCTTTTACTTCATTACCCGTTTCTATATCGATATACGAATATGATTGTGTTGCCACCTCATCGACAGCATACATTTCTGAAGCTATGTTTGACTGGAACACGCAAGCAATCAGCATAGCACAGTACATCAAAACCATGAGAACGGTATGAATGATAACTGTGTGACCAGATAATCCAATATCGTGTAATCTGCGGGCAATAAGAAAAATCTGTGGAATACCAATGAAAGGAATGTAAACTAATAAAGCAAAAAGTCCAGCAGAAATATAAGCACCTAAATAACCAGCGGGACATGAACACTCTGGTACTAGAGATCTGAAAATCTGTACAAGAAGAAGGATAAGAAGAAAGAATAAAATATGCGAAAAAAGCTCAAAACTCCAAAACTCTTTTCTCGTGCAGCGGCCACGCCAGGTAAACATCCGATGTCGCAGCACAAAGTAAAAGTGACTGAGCATCGAGTCATTTCCCGGTCGCAAATGATATTTGCAATGAGGGCATGTTACTGGAATTTTTCCATCTGATAATTCAATTTTCCTTCCGCATTTTTCACACGCTACATCAATAGCAGGAACAGGGGGCATACCCCCCTGCTCTACACTCAAATCAGAAGTGGAATTCATCTCAGTTTCTAGGCTGGGGTCCATACTTATTTTCACATTGATTACTCGGAAGCAACATCTTGATGAGTATGTAAATTCCTATCACCAGCAAGAACAGAAGCGAAGCAAGAAAAGCAAAAAATGATACCGGTATTGATTCAAACTGATTATAGAAATATTCCGGATTCTGGATAACACCAACCATAAAATATGCAAGGGAACCAAATGTAACCACTTCACCTATACATCCAAGAATAACCGGTAAAGCACTGGTTCCTGTATCATGAAGTCTTCGCACACTCACAGACAAAAATGGAATCAGCATGAATAATCCATACAAAGTGGAAATTCCATAACCAACAATAACTGCCGGCTCCTTGAAAAAGTCTATGAGCAAATGAAAATAAACAGATAAATCTTCATTTTCAAACAATGATACTAGCTTCTCTTCATATGCAGCACTTGTGGAGTGCATGCACATGTCACCCAGTATACCAGCAGCATAATTGAAAATTACGTAAAATAAATAAAAACTCCAGAATTCCTTACGCGTAGCCCGACCCTTGAAAACAGCGTATTGTTTTATTCCACGCACAAAACACGCCCAAAGATTTAATTCTTTATGCTGCTCGCCCGGCGCAGCAGAAGAATTTCCATCCTTGTTCCACGTGGAACAATCCGATACTACCTCAGCCAGAGGTCTCCATTTACTATCACCAGCAACTGCTGTCAATGTTTCATCTGTGATGACTCCCGCTTGTTTCAATGAAATAATCTCTTCTTTTGTGTGCGGACCAACTGGCTTTTTATCGCTGTTCAGATAGTAAATTTTCATATCTTGCTCGGAGAATTATATTCATTTTCTTCCGTAAAATCAAGCCCGTTTTTAAGATATTTTACGATTATTTAACTTATCTTAAATATCTACAGCTCCCTGTATACAAAACCTTTATACAGATGTAGATTTTCGTGTACTTACACCTTAAAAATCGCGCAATTCATTTCTAATCAATAAACGAAAAGTCCTGATTTTCAAGACTGAAAATCAGGACCTCGATATTGGTTAACCACCATGCCGTCAGTGGTGAAAGAGCCACGTTCCCTGTAATCAGGTGGGTGCGGAGCCTGGGTCGTCTGAGGTATCCATTGGACGGAACATAATACCCATATAAGCTTTAATGCCCCTAGTGTATCTATAACGGTCCGGGCCTATGAGACCACGCGTCACGTGCACAGCAGCTGATTATTTATATATCACAGAGGGGGCGAATTTGCAAGAAAATTAACCAACAAAATTGTTCCACGTGGAACAGCACGACTATACATTTCATTGACAAAATGGGTGAAAAAGTGTAGAATCCTGGCCAGCAATATGACGATACCAAAGATACTCTCAGAGCAGCTGACGAAGGCACTGCGCACGGTATTAGGTGAGGCACTTCCTGAAGGTTTCACCTCCACAGTAACGCCTTCACAGGATTTACGATTTGGGGACTACCAGAGCAACGCAGCGATGATGCTGGCAAAGCAGGCCAGAATGAATCCGCGAGCCCTGGCCACCGAGGTAATTGAAAAGTTTGGTGAGTCCGAAATCGCCACACTGGAGATTGCAGGCCCCGGGTTTATCAACTTCCGCGTAAAGCCGGAATATTTTGCCGCGCGCGCGCATGCCATGCTGGGAGATGAGCGACTGGGTGTATCAGTTGTAGAGGTGCCCAAGACCATCGTGATTGACTTTTCTGCGCCCAACGTAGCCAAACCCATGCACGTGGGTCACATCCGCTCCACCATTATCGGCGATACACTGGGACGTCTTGCACGTTTCCTGGGGCACAAGGTCATTACCGATAACCACATTGGTGACTGGGGCACCCAGTTCGGCATGATTCTGTGGGGCTGGAAGAACATTCTGGACCAGGCAGAGTTGGAAAAAGACCCGATTGAGGCGCTGCTGAACGTATACAAAGAAGTCAACACCCGCTGCAAGGAAGATGAAAAGCTGCTTCCGTTGTGCAAGGAAGAGCTGGTGAAACTCCAGAGCGGCGATGCCGAGAACCTGGAAATCTGGCAGAAATGCATTGCTGTGACCAAGATTGGTCTGGAGAAAATCTACTCTCAGCTCGATATCACCTTCGATTACTGGCTGGGTGAAAGCGCCTATAACGATGCCCTGGCACCCTTGGTGGAAGACCTGGTAGGGAAGGGGATTGCACGCGAAAGCGATGGCGCCATCTGCGTGTTCTCCGATGGTTTCCACAAGCCGCAGAATGACCCGTTCCTGGTGCAGAAAGATGGCGAGTGGTGCGCTGTGCCTGCCATTATCCGCAAGGCAGACGGCGGTTTCCTGTATGCCACCACCGACCTGGCAACCCTCGATTACCGCACAGAGAACTTCAAGGCAGACGCCATCTGGTACGTTGTGGGGGCGCCGCAGGAGAAGCACTTCAAGCAGATTTTCGATATTGAACGCATGCGTGGTGTGACAGGTGATTTCCGTCACGTGGCCTTCGGTTCCATTCTGGGCAAGGATCGCCGCCCGTTCAAGACACGCTCCGGCGATACCGTGAGCCTGCAGGATGTGATTGATGAAGCAGTGACCCGCGCCACAGCTGTGGTAGAAGCCAAGAGCCCGGATATGCCTGCAGATGAAAAGGCCGCCGTGGCCCAGGCAGTGGGTATCGGCGCCATCAAGTTTGCCGAGCTTTCCCAGAACCGCATGAGCGACTACATCTTTGACTGGGAGAAGATGCTGGCCCTTACCGGCGATACAGCTCCGTACCTGCAGAACTCTTACGTACGCGTGCGCTCCATCTTCCGCAAGATTGAGGGCGAGTTCGTGGCACCCGCCTCCCTCACGCTGGTGGAGAACGCAGAAATCAACCTGGCACGCCTGCTGGTGCGATTCGGTGAAGTGGTACCCGCCACGCTTGATGACTGCCGCCCGAACCTGCTGGCAGCCTACCTTTACGAGCTCGCCAAGGCCTTCCACAGCTTCTATGAAGCATGCCCGGTGCTGAAGAGCGAAGGGGCTACCCGCGAAACGCGTCTTTCCCTCTGCGAACTGACCGCCAGCGTGCTCAAGAAGGGTATGGGACTCTTCGGTATCACCATGCCGGAGCGCATGTAATGACACCCATGAAAAACACCTTATCCATTATCCTCTGCCTGGCTGCAAGCTGCTGCTGGGCAGAGGATAAAGTTTCCGACAACAGCCCTTTTTTCGCTCGCGAGAATACAGCAGTACAGCTGGCATTATCTACAGACAATGCTGAAGTACAGCGGCTGGTGAATCTTGGCTTGAAGGAATGTCTTTATGGCTACAACGAAGGGGCTTATAATTACTTTGAAGAAGCTCTGCGCGAGGATTCAGGCTGTGTGATGGCCCACATCGGCATGCTGATGATACACCCGGCGCGCAGCGCAGTGTACCGCCAGCATCTCCAGCAGCTCAATGCCTGCTTACCGGAAGCCATGCTGACCCCGGTAGAGGAATGGTATGTTTCCACCTTTCTGCAGTATCTGAATGGTGATTACACAGGCGCAGCACAGGCCTTCAAGGAACGAGCTGCCCGATACCGCCGCGACAACATGGCCGCATGTTGGGATATTGTTCTGAATCACCATACAGGAGAGCAGGGGAGCAGCCTGCTGCAACGCGCAGATGCACTGCTGACCCGCCTGCCGGATGCACCGCTGGCACATTATATCCGCGCACTGGTGGAGGACCAGGCTGAAATACCCTCACAGCAGGCCTTGGAAGCCGCCTCCAGGGCAGCTCAACTGACCAGAAAAGCCCCGCATCCTCTCATCCACCAACTGGCTGGTCACCTTCTTTGCTGCAGCGGCAAGCCCCAGCAGGCATTGCCACATTTCAAGACTATTTTAACGTGCAGTGACCCTGCATCCGAAACCTACCGGGCAGCCCAACTGTACCAGATTGCAGCCTGGATTCAGAGCGGTGATAAGAAGCAATGGGTCGAAGCACTCAAAGCAGCCCGTGCTCTCAGCCAGGATGCAGCACTGAGTACATCCGGCACCGAGGCTGGCACACTCCTGGACTGGGAGGGCAGAACCTTACTACTGCGCATGCTCGTGCTGCAACCCACGCCTCCTGCAGGCGCCGCCATTAACATGGCCGCTACCAGCTGTCACGCGGCTGAAGGAACACCTCTCAAACTTGTACAGGATTGCCTGGTAGCAGCCATCCGAACTCGGTCACTCGCCGATAGTGGACGCAGCACCACTGCAGCAGAACAGTTACCCAAGGCCGAGCAATTCCTCGCACGTCTTCAAAGGGAAGGGGAGGACTTGAAACGCCAAGGCGGCATGACCCGCATCTGTTTTATTCGCGCAGAACGTGCTTGTGCTGCGGCTCTCTTCAGAGCGCGTGTAGCCCTTTACAAGGACAGCGCAGATATCTGGCAACCCCATCTGGATGTCCTCCTGAACACACCCGAACCTAGGCTTCTGCCGCCTATCCTGCCACAGGCAGCAAAGAAATAATCATTATCCAACGAATGTTCCACATGGAACATTCGTTTAATTTTCACGGTTTTCTTTACAAAGCCTGGCTGATATGATAGATTAAGCGCATGAATTACCGGTGTATTCAGCAGTCTGTACTCATCGCCGCAATGGCCTGTCTTTCATCCTGTGCCTATATGCAAACGCACAAGAACATAGAAGAAGCAGGCAGGCAGCATGCAGGATATCATCTGAATTCTCCCTTGAAACTGTACAAAGGGGGCGGGCAATACTACCTGCAGGCCGAGCAGCAGCAACTGCGCATTCATTACCCTGCGATTCATGATAGTATTTTCCTGAATCAGAACAATGCTCTGACCCTCACCCGGACATCTGGAGAAACAAGCAATGTTTATTTTCCTATATCCAAAGGCACTGGTGAAGTCATGCAGCTCCAGAACGGTTATGTGGAACTGGAAACTTTGAAAGATGAATTACTCGATGGTCAGATAAACAGTATCTCCTCCTTACCGGCAGGGGCTCATGAATGCACCATCCGCTCCACAGTCCAAGGCGAACCCGTTACCTGGCTTGCACCGGCAGCAACTGAACCCGGCACCAACACCGGTACAGCCATTCTCAGCACATTGGACAAAGTGCTGGTTGACTGGCCGGGCACCGTGCTTTACAACCTTGCCATTCCGGTAATGGCTCCCTTTGTCTTCTTCCATCAATTCCTGAATGAGGAATAAATCCCAGCACAAAACACCATGAACAGAATTTCGATTTTTGCAGTTTCAGTATTTATGGCAATAGCGGGTGTCTCCTGCAGCGTTCGCACACACGAAGTCATCGCAGACACAGCCCGCAGCGGAGACGCTATTCTGCTGCCGCTGGAGACTCCCACGCTCTGCCAGGTTAATGAGCAGTGGTACATGAAAGGTTACAAGGCCCAGGTGCAGCGCAGCAACATCCCCTGCATCCAACCCATCAAGAACAAGGTGGATAAAGAACATCCCGAACGCTACAGTCTGCTGGTGGGTGAAGAAGACTTTGAAACCCGCTATACCCAAATCCCCGAAGAGATGGTCAAGAACCTCATGAAAGGGCAGTACAGCCATTCCGATGCCATCAGCTTCATCAACCGCAAGTGGGTGAAAAATCTGCCGGAGGGAGATGTGAAGAATGTTACCACCAAAGCCACGGCACCCGCCTTTTTCCGCAACATGTCCTCTCACCGTCTGCTGCAGACTCCTGACAAAAGCTATCTGCTGGCCAGGGTAGGGGAGATGACAGCTGATTTCAGTGCTGTCTATATGTATCCTCTTGCCGGGCTCAGTGCCATTCTCATTGACCTGCCAGGCAGCATCCTCATTGGGCCTCAGACTGCCGAAAAACCCCAGGAAGCCCAGCCCGAAGAGTTGCAATAATCTATACATGAACACCTTAACATACTTATTCACAATTTCGGTGAATAAGTATGTTAATAAAAGGTTCTTAACTGGGTGAATAAGTTTTATTCGCAGCGTGAGCAGATGTTCTCAACCGGGTTATCCACTGGTGTAGGATTATACAGAATACCTGAAATCAATAGCTTACCAGACTTGTTCACTTATTCACAGAATAGATGATGATGAGTTTCTATATATACTCTATTAGCATCATTTAACCAGAGAAAGAAAGTCAGTACCCCGGGGCTCATCTTGACAGCAGCCCAAGTGCTGATACAATAACCTGCATGCAGGAGCAGGAAGATCAGAAATGGATGCAATGTGCACTGGAACAGGCACGTAATGGCCTGGGCCTTACCAGTCCGAATCCACCTGTAGGCGCAGTGATAGTGCGCGATGGCACCATGCTGGGGCAGGGGTACCATGAAATGGCCGGAGAAGCCCATGCAGAGCGCCGCGCCATCGCAGATGTACATTTACGGGGCAACAACCACCTTCTGGCAGGAGCTACGATTTACGTGACCCTGGAGCCCTGTTCTACAGTGGGGCGCACTCCGGCCTGCACCGATGCCATCATCGAATCCGGAATCAAGCGTGTCGTGTATGGTTCTACAGACCCTGATATGCGCCACCAAGGGCGCGCAGATGCGATTTTGCAGGCAGCGGGTATAGAAGTGTGTCCCGGAGTAAGCAAGCCCACCTGTGACCGTTTTCTGCGTTCGTGGTTTCATGCCGTCATGACCGGGCGCCCATGGGTAACAGCCAAGGTAGCCACCACATTGGATGGCCGGATGACGCGGCGGCAGAATTTCTGGTTGAGCGGTGTGGATACATTGCAGTATGCCCACCAGCTGCGCCTGGAAAGTGATGCCATTCTCATCGGCGGCAACACCCTGCGAACAGATAATCCCGAGCTGACTATCCGCACACCGCTGAAAACCCCTTCGCCGCGCAAAAAGCAGCCCTGGCGCATTGTGCTCACCAACAACATGCTTTCCCTGCCGCCCATGTCCAAACTCTTTTCTGATAAGCACCACAAGCGCACGCTGGTGTGGGAGGATGTGCGGGATCTTCGTGGGTTGCTCAATGAACTTTACACCCGCTACGGTATCGTGAACCTGATGCTGGAGTGTGGTGGGCGTCTGTTGCGGCGCTTCCTGGAGGAAGGGCTGGTGAATGAATGGATGCAGAGCATCTCACCCATGGTGGGGGCAGGGCCGGATTATGTGGTGCCGGGAGATTTTCTGCCGCAGGAATTTATTTTCCAGCGGGAAGAACTCATCGAATGCGGACGCGATATCATCATTCGTGGAATACTGGGGTAGTCAGGCAGATGAAAAGGAAACTGGAACAAATGTGTCTGCTGTTGCTGGTGCTGGTAAGTCTGGCATCGTGCTATCCCCCTTCAGTGCAGTACCCGTACACCGAATTTGTCACCCACCGCCGCGTGCAGCTCAAGGATAATCTGCTTGCTCTGCTGCCGCTGGAGGAACAGCAGCAGCTCGCTGCACAGGAAGAAGCCACCTGGCTGGCTGATACGGCCTACAAGGCCGCTGCGGGCATAGCGCGCCTCAATGGTTCCTGCTTTCCCGGCTGGGCAGGGAATGCCCTCATCAACGCCCGCCTGCAAGACCGCGGCCTCTGCTGGCAGTACCAGCATGACATGTACCGAGAACTGCGCCGCCGCTCGCTGAATTATTTCCGCATCGGCTGCTGTGTGCGCGATGGCGGCAAAGCCTCGGAGCATAACTGTGTGTACGTGGCGCCCAGAGGAGCAGAATGGCCCCAGGCCTGGGTGCTGGATGCCTGGATGTGGAACGGCCGCCTGAAAGTGGATGATGCGCGCAAGCTCAGCCCTTCCCGCTGGGCGGATTTACCCAGTATCTGCCGCATACAGTCCATTTATTACCAGGAAGGCCACCAGTGGCCCATTGAGCACTGGAGCGTATTACGCGGAGCGGATGGGAATTACGAAGGATACTGGATGCCTGAAATGCGCTGGTCTTCCCAATACCGTCGCATGTATAACAACATTGAGCAGGGCAAAAAAGAACATCCCGGGCTTCTGACCAACTATTGAGCATGCCTGTTCTGCGACCCATTATTCTGCTGATGTTATCCATGCTGCTGGTTGCCTGCCAGAGCGCACCGCAACCGGGGTATGAAAAACTGCCCGATGTTGTGGCCCGACAGGACGGAATTCAGCAGAAAATCCTGGAGCTGCTGCCGGAATACGAAAGACCAGCCGCCCGCCGGGAAGCCGCCTGGCTGGCGCACACAGCTGTGGCAGGCGGGGCGGCTATTGCCCGTTACAATGACCCCATTCTGGCTGGCTGGTTCAACAACCGCACCGTGAACACCCGCCACCACTGGCGGCACCGCGGGCTCTGCTGGCATTATCAGCATGATTTGTACCGCGAGCTGCGCCGCCGGCCGCTGCGATATTTCCGCCTGGGCTGCTGCGTGCGCGATGCCGGCACAGGAAGCGAGCACCATACCGTCTATATTACCAGCCACCATGACAAATGGCCTAAAGCTGTTTTGTTTGAAGTATGGCGTTATGCCGGCCGTACTCACTTGATTGAGGATTGGCAGGACGATGATTGGCAGGATAACCCGCGTATGGCCCACAACCTTTCCCGGATATACCCCGAAGGTCATAAGCTACCGCTGGAACATTGGGCTTTGGTTCGCCGCAGCACCCGGTACAATGACTACGTTTACAGTCATTCCCGGGAAGCCAGGGATACCCCCCAGTGGCTCTACATGCAGGAGCAGATGAAGCAGGGCCTGAAGCGCCGTGGCGGTAAACCGGTAGATTACTGATACGGAAAGGTAGAGAATACTCTAGCAAATTGAATGCAAACGCACATTTTTCTTGCTATTGGGAGAGAGTTCCCCTAAACTGTGCGCGTGCAACAAATCGCTTTCAATGAAATCAGTGCGGCAGAAGTATCTGCCATTCCCGCCATGAAGCAGCTGAAGCTTTTCTTCTCCTTCAAGGTGGATGAAGGCTGCCTGAATGGCACCCCGACCGACCCCCGTTTCGGCGTACTGGAACGCGACGGACGCCGGATTTTCCGCTTCCGTTCGGATGATGATGACTACCGCATTTACTTCACCGTGGAGCAGAACGAGGACGGCGACAGCGTGGTGGTGGTGCAGCGCGTGTTGCATGCTGATTCGCTCAAAGACTTCTTCTTCCGCAGCGGTATGGGGTCTGACAGCGAAGACCGCAAGCTGGGTAAATCCCGCACCTTCTGGAAATATATCGAGGACGGCGAAAAAGCTGCCCGCAAGTAAATAAGCAGAGGCATGTCCGGGGTGATTCAGAACCTGGCGCACATGCCTGGTCGCGTGGCGGCAGTAGCAGGGGTAACACTTACCCAGCTGGTACGCATGCGCTTGTTCCTGGTGCCCGCAGCCCTGGTACTCGTGTTTCTCGGCTTGCAATTTATCCCGTACCAGGGCAACATCGGGGTTGAATTCCAGGGAGTGGCACAGTTGCAGTTCATCAAGGATGTGAGCCTGGGCTGCATGCAGCTCTTTGCGCTCATCTTCTGCGTGGCGGCCACGGCCCTGCTGCTGCCGCGCGATACCGAAGACCGTATCCTCTACACCATCCTCTGCAAACCCGTACCGCGTTTCGATTATCTGGCCGGCAAGGCTCTGGGTGTGCTGGCTCTGCTGGTACTCATGCTCGGCGTGCTGGATGGACTCATGAGCCTGCTGCTGGCACAGCGCGTGGCCAGTATCAGTGCTGAATTGAATGCCACTCTGGCTGCCAATGGATTCAGTGCAGAAGAAATGGCCCCATATCTGGAGCAGGTGCAAGCTGCTGGCAACAGCTGGAACACCCAGCGCGGCATCCTGGCCGCCCTGCTGGGCTACAGCGTGCTCACCACCCTCACCCTGCTTATCTCCTGCTTCACCAGCGGCACCATTGTCAGCATCATCTTTGGTCTGGGCGCCTACTTCATCGGTATGTTCCAGGGAACATTGTTCGATGCCATCACTGCCGGGCAGGGCACCACCACCGCCATGCGTCTGGCAGAGCAGTGCTGCGCTGTGCTGCTGCCGGATTTCGGGATTTTCAGCGTGGCAGACACCGCCTCTGCCGGGGCAGAGCTGAGCTGGGCGCTGCTGGGTTGGCTGGCACTTATAGCATTGGGGTACATGCTGCTGCATTTACTCACCGCCACCTGGATTTTCAGCAAGAAGGAATTTTAAGCCCATGCCGGAGGAATTGCGAACACGCGCCGCCGCAGGAGATGCAGATGCCTGCCTGCACCTGGCCAAGAAACTGATACGCGGCCGTGGGGAAGGGCGTAACTTCGAAGAAGCCGTAGAGTGGTTTGACCGCGCCGCCCGCGCCGGCAGCATCGATGCTCTTTATTGGCTAGGTAAATGCTATCTGAAAGGCCTGGGCTGCGCCCGCGATACCGCCGGTGGCTGCAGTTGCCTGGAGCGCGCCGCCCTGCAGGGGCATGCCGCTGCCGCCCTCAAACTGGGCGAATGCTTTGAAACCGGCGTGGGAGCTCCCGCCAGTTCAGAGCTGGCCGCCTACTGGTATCGGAAAGCTACAGCCCGTGGAGAAAGCCGGGCTTATGATAAATTGCTGAATTTAGCACGTAAGCGGCGTTGATGAACACTTTTTTGCTCGCCAACGCGTGCACGCGTGTGCTAGTATGGTTTCTGAACGTTTTGAAATGTTATGCGTAAGTGGATAATCGGAACATTCATCTGGTGCAGTATGGTATTGCTGGGCAGTGTGCGTGCCCAGGAAGAAGTGGTGTCAGAAGTGGTAACGCTGCCGGAACCGGCGTGCACAAGCCACGGGACAAACGCTGTGCCCACCGTAGAGGAACTCCGCGCAGAAGCGGAGGCCAAGGATGCACTTATCAAAAGTCTGAAACTTAATCAACACGCCCAGAATGCGCTGATGATCGGGGCGGAATCCATGAGCCTGGAAGCCTTGCAGCAATACCTGGCCCAGGAGCACCATGCTTACGATGGCCACACCGTGCTGGAACATGCCGCCATGAAGGTGAAATTCACCCTGCCCATGACGCGCAAGCCATGCCCGGAATGCGGCAAGACCGTCTACCATGCCGACCCGGAAGGCCAGCTGGCCGCCTGGACCCACCACTACACCAACGGCAAGCTGCAGTACAGCCGATTCCCCATTCCTCTGCAGATTTATGCTTCGGCAGAAGAAGGCATGGGCTTGTGGGAGAAACTGGTGCACCGCGTCAAGATTGATAACTTCAACCTGGCAGCCACCATCATCTTCCTGCTGGCCATTCTGCATACCTTCATGGCCCCCATGTTCCAGAAATGGGCGCACCACATGGAAAAAGCCCACAAGCAGAAACTGCGCGATGCCAAGTTCCGCCTCCTGCACCCGGAGCAGCGCATGCCCGTCTCCTTCGGCAGCACCCTCTGCCATTTCCTGGGAGAGGTGGAAGTCGTCTTCGGACTCTGGATTATTCCCTTTGCCCTCGTCTGCCAGCATTATTACAGCATGGATGACTTCCTGCGCTACATTGACCACGACACCAGCTTCACAGAACCCCTCTTCGTAGCCGTCATCATGGTCATTGCCTCCTCGCGCCCCATCTACCGCCTGGCAGAAAACACCCTCAAATTCGCCGCCAGCATGGGCGGGGGCACACCTGCAGCCTGGTGGCTTTCCGTGCTTTGCATAGCCCCGCTGCTTGGCTCCTTCATCACTGAGCCTGCTGCCATGACCCTGGCCGCCATTCTGCTGGCCAAGAAGTTCTACCACCTCAAACCCGCC
>JAFZGH010000006.1 GCA_017555465.1 Akkermansia sp.
GATTCTGCTTCATTTCTGGCATACAAGGTCTGGGTGGTCGAGCCAATATCCAGGCGGCCGCCATTCTTCAGCTGAATCTTGCCGGAATCTGCAGCCATGATATTATCCGACTCCAGTTTCAGCTTACCATTATCCAGCACCAACTTACCATGTACCGCAGATTCAGCATCCTTTACCGTCAGGGAGCCGGTCTTTACTGTCAGATCACCCAGATTCCGCATGCTGTTCACCGTCGCATTGCTGGACTCAACAGTCATCACCAGGTTATGATAGTGCACATTTCCTGAGTCATCCGTGGTCTTGCCATCAATGGTCATGCTATCAATGGTAGTGCCTTTGCCGAAGTAAAGCTGTGCGTTATTGCCCTGCACATGGACATTGTACCCGTTGTTATAGGTGGTGCCGTATGAATCGAGCGCCAGTGTGCCGGACAGGTAGATATCGCGGAACTCGGAAGAAGACACAGCAACAGAATCGGACGCGGTCAGCACATGCACAGAAGCGCCTTCACCCACCGTAAGGCGGTCTACATGAAGATGGCTGAAATACACCTCCTTCTTCCCGGGGTCAACAATCAGGTCCTGAGTCTTCACCGCACCCATGTAGTGCTGCTCGGCAGTACCGTTGATAGTAATCTTCCCCGTTGAAGTCAGATTTCCGGAAACAGTACTCTTGGTACCATTAACCGTGATATTCATCTGCGCAGCAGACACATCTCCGGAAATGTTCAGGCTATCAGCATTCACCTCAAGACTGCCGACCACGGTCATATCACCACCAATCGTGATGGTGGCGTTTTTCAATTCAGCACTCTTGGCAACGGTTACATTGCCATTAAAATCAATAGAGCCGGGGCCACTGGTCGTCAGCCCACCCTGCACCACAAGCTGATTATTGAAAGTAAGGCCAAGCGCTCCGGAGGAAAAGTTCGCATTTCCCAACGCTGCAATACGGGCACCATTGAAGCTGTAGTTGCCCTCTCTCACATGGAAATCCGCCACCACCATATCCTGAATAACGGATATCTCCTGGCAAGCGTCACCTTTATCGAAATAGACGTTAGACAGAGCGGTGAACACCTCATTTTTCTGCCGCTCCTCCGAGGCGCTCCAGACCTCGGAGCTGATGTTCCACTTATCATCGGCTGTACCATTCCAGTACAGGTTACCCCCGTGCGTCGTTTCAAGGGTAATGTAACCATCACCCCCCCCCATGTCACCACTCACAATATTGCCATCAGCGTCCTTCTTGAAAACCTTCACTGCAGCACTATTTATCGTGACACCACTGTAAACAAAGTGTACGGCTTCATCACTCCACCCGTACAAGCTTCCACCCGCGTTAACGACAATGCGCTTATCCTCACCCATGGCCAGACCACGCAAGTCCAGCGTAAGGTCATTCAGGGTCAGCTTACCACCGGCAACAACACTGATGAATTTTTCCGTGGTCTGGGTTTTCTCGAAGGTGATATAGCCCGTGAGGGTACTCTCCCCGTCAAAGGCAACATTATGCAGGGTAGCATATTCAGTTGCAGTACCGGCATAGAGAACCACATCCGTCAACACGGCGGCATGGGTTCCATCGGCAGACGTGATAAGGTTGTGTGCCGTTACAGTATCCTGGGTAACAGGGCGCTCGATTTCACCGGTAATCTGCATCTGTACATTCTCCAGAGTTCCGCCCTGAATGCGGTTGGCACCTACGTCCAGCGTTCTGTCAAAACCGGCAGTCCCGGTCACCGTCAGGCTTTCCGTCACCTTGATGTTACCACCGGTGAAATGATAACCACTTCCCGTAATGGCAACCGTCCCGGCCACCACACCAGCATCGGCTACCTGCACCGATTTGTTCAAATCTGCACCATTGCCGAATTCGACAGAGCCACCCGCAGTGTAAGGCGTTTCCGCGCCGTTACCATCAACCCAGGCTGTTGTCTGCTCCGTATCCCAGACAGCAGGCTCACCAGCTGTGGAATCCCAACGCAGGACTCCTTCGCGGCCAGAGCCGCTATCACCCTGAGTCTCGTCTTCCGTTACGACCACGGGAACCGGATTCACGGCGCGCAGGGAGAAGGTGCTCAACAGCGGCGGGAGGGAGGAAGTCACCTGCTCCTCCTGCTCCTGATATTCATCCTCTTTTTCTTCATCGTTTTCTTCCTCTGCCTTCTCCCCCTTGGCGGGCGGAGAGGTGGCCAGGAAATCCGTAATCGAACCTGGCAGGTCATTCAGCCCCGGTGCGGTAAACTGCGGCTTTTCTCCCGGTGTTTGCAAAGGCTGGGTATTGCCGCTGAATTCAGTGATACCCACCTGTTTAGGGGTCTGGTGGTAATGAAGATTTCTGCCCATACCCGCCCCCCAGGGAGCCTGGTAACCGTTCAGCGTGTGGTACATGACACGGTCACGGTGGGTCTTGAACAAAGCATCGCGGAAGGCAGCGACTCCTGGCTTCATGTAACGCAGGGCTTCTGCAAAGCGCTGCATCAGCTCATCATTCAAACTCGGTGTATCAAAAAGGCCATAGCCCAGGCCACGCAGCTGCTCTGCCAGCCGACGAAGCAGCTCCTGCCCGGCTTCGCCTTCCAGACTGTCTTCATCCGCCAGCAGGGCTTCCAGAATCAATTGCTTCTCATCCTCTGTAAGTTGCTGCCCTGCGGTCAGCCGGGCAAGCGTATCCTCCAGCCAGCAGGAAAGCGTCAGGCCTACTGCCGCCAGCCTGTTTTCTGCAAACACTCTGGTCCAGGCCTCCTCGTAGGCTACAATCGGACTCTTACCGGATTCCCGCAGTTGCCGGGCCAGCTCCACTGCTTCCTTGCGCAAAGCGGTCTGGCGGGCAAGCCGCGCTCTCAGAATCGCAGGCTCTGACTTCAACTCCGCCCGCGTTTCTGCAGCATATACCTCTTCATAACGCTCGCCCTTTTCGCCCAGCACGCGAATTACACGCGGGGATTTTTCCGCAGGTGCATCCGGCGACACCCACCAATAACGCAGAAATTCCTCATCTGCCAAGGCAGAACCTGCACCCATGGCCGCAAGAAAATACGGCAACCAACTGTGCCGTACTCTGGTCGGTCTGATACGGAAATGAACAGGCGATGTGGATGCAGACATAAGGCTGTTATGTAGTTTTTGATGCTAGAGGCGCCTCATTGTACACCTCTGCCACGAATTTTCAAGCCTTAACACCCTCATACATAAAAAAATTGCATCTTTCCATGCGCACAATATATTGAACACAACAAGAAACAACAACAATATATTGCGCGTATACAAAAAAAAAAAAAAAAAAAAAA
>JAFZGH010000064.1 GCA_017555465.1 Akkermansia sp.
CAACCCCATAACCGTTATGAAATTATCTGATACTGAGCTGACAATGGCCGAGCGCCAGCTGATTGAGAATTCCCTGCTTCGTGGCGAAGAACTGCTGTGGGTGGGCAAGCCTGTGCCGCGTATGTGGTCTCCCTTGACCATTATTATGATGGTAATGGGCGTTTTCTTCCTGTGTATAGACAGCGTAGTCACCCTGGGCGTCATGGAAATGGGGGGCGTGGAGATGCTCTTTTCGCTTCCTTTCATGATTGCAGGGGGGCTTATGATTGCCTCTCCGTGGATTGGCATGAGCTGGCAGAAGCACCATGTGTATGCCCTGACCACCCGCCGTTCGCTGGTGTTCCGCTATATGTTCTGGAAGCATCATCAGATGTCCTTCCCCGTGGATAAGGTGATGCTGATTGACCGCAAGGTACCCGCCGCCGGGCTGGTGAGCCTGGTACTGGGCAAGAGTTCTATCTCCAGCACCAACAATGTGCCCGACCCCGAGGGCTTCCTTAATATCACAGAGGATGCGGCAGCCGTGGTGGAGCCTCTCATTATGCAGCTTGAAGAATCCTACACCAAATAATTGCCATGAAACTTGCCGATACTGAATTGCCCATTGCTGAGCGCCAGATGGTGGAAGCCAACCTGATGCAGAAGGAGGAGGTGCTCTGGGTGGGTAAGCCCATTCCCCGCCTGTTCAGCGCAGGTTCTCTGGGGTCGTTCATCTTTTCCCTGCCGTGGCTGGCCTTTATTTCGTTCTGGACCTATATGGCAGCGCAGGCCAGCCTGGCATTTGCGGCTTTTTCCATTCCGTTCTGGTGCATCGGCATTGGCCTGTTCTCCTCTCCCTGGTGGGGGCTGCGTAAACAGAAGCGTACGGTACAGGTCATCACGAATCGCCGCGCTATGGAATTGTATCCCGGCATCTTTGGCTCATTCAAATCGCATGTGTGGCCGCTGGAGCCCGGCATGGTGAAATCCTGCACTGTGCGTAAGGATGGCAGCGGTGACCTGATTATGGGCTATGAGGAACGCCATGGCAAGCATGGCTCCCGTATGGTGGCGCAGGGTTTCATGAATGTGCCCGAGGTGCGTCGCGTGGAGCAG
This sequence comes from Akkermansia sp., assembly GCA_017555465.1. Taxonomy (GTDB): domain Bacteria; phylum Verrucomicrobiota; class Verrucomicrobiia; order Verrucomicrobiales; family Akkermansiaceae; genus Akkermansia. Next base: position 1,096 of record JAFZGH010000064.1, read on the forward strand.
TTCCTCTATGAGCTGACTGAGGAGCAATAATGGCGGCTGACCTCAGAGATTTCGGCTTGTCGCCCAGGCAGGTCGCCTTGGTGCAGAACGCCCTGCGCCCCGGTGAGCAGGTCCGCTGGGTGGGGCAGCCTGTGGCTTTCCGGAGCATCGACTGGGGAAAATGTATCGGCTCGTTGCTTTTTACGGGGGTATTAGGAGGTCTCGGCGGATTCGTTTTTTATCATCTGGTGACCGGTGAACCGGAGGCCGGGGGCTTTGTGCTTCTGTTTGCCTATGGCTTATCTCTCCTTTTTGTGTTGCTTTTTGTGGCGGCGCTGCTCACGCCCTTTGTCCGCCTGTGGCTCCTGCGCCATACTTTCTACGTTATCACGAATCAGCGTGCCCTGATTGCCGGCGTCGGTGAGGAGTCATGGCCCCTGAGCCGCAGGATGGTGGCCAGTAATTTTCAGCGGAAGGATGGCAGCGGAAATCTGGTTTTTGCCTTACGCTGGGAGGATGGCCCCAAGGGGATGGGTCGCACTGTTGAGCACGGTTTCATGAATCTCCGCGATGTGCGCATGGTTGAGGAGATTCTGGAAAAAGCCATTGCAGAACGTAAAAAGGTATGAAATTCCCCGACCTCAGAGATTTTGGCCTGAGCCCGAAGCTGTGTGCCAAGGTGCAGAACGCCCTGCAGCCCGGCGAGCTGGTGCGATGGGTAGGTCAGCCTGTTGTCCGGCACTTTGAGCCAGACAAGGTGAATCGTGTGGTGGGCGTACTCTTTTTCTTGCCTTTCGGCCTAATCGGAGCTGCTTTGATGTATTTTCTTCTGGCGGGGCGCATGCACACTGACTCGCTGACCAGTCTGGTTCTCTGCTGGTTGATGTCCATCGTGTTTTTCATGGTGCCCATCGTGGCGTGTATCATCGTTCCGCTGGTGCATGCTGCCGGACTCCGGAATACGGCCTATGTCATTACCAATCGCCGGGCTGTTGTATGCGGTAGTGAGGTGGATGCGTGGCCGCTGGCGCCGGGGATGGTGATATCGAATCAGCAGGCTAAGGATGGCTGCGGGAATCTGGTCTTTTCCTTGCGCCCCAATGAAGACCACCCTGGCTGGGTGGAGTTCGGATTCATGGACATCCGCGATGTGCGCCTGGTGGAGGAAATTCTGGAAAAAGCCATAGACGAAAGACAGAAATCGTGAAATCTGCTGATCCCAGAGACTTCGGGCTGAACCGGCTTCAGTGCGCCAGATTGCAGGAGCGCCTGCAAGCCGGCGAGCGGCTGCGCTGGGCGGGGGCTCCTGCGCAGCTGGGGGTGCAGTGGGGATTGCTGCTGTGGTGTGTGTGCTTCAGCCTGGGAATAGCCGCCTTTGTGTGCTGGCGGGCGTGGATGGAGGAGACGCCCGGGCTGTATTTCATTGCCGCGTTTTTTGTGCTGCTGGGGCTGGGGCTTCTGGTGCTGCCGCATGTGGAGCGGCGCGAGGAGCGCTGCACGGTGTACGCTATCACGAACCGGCGCGTGCTGGTTTGCGGAAAGTCGGATGAAGAATGGGCGCTGGCACCGGATATGGTGGTCAGCAATCTCCAGAATGGGGATGGTATTGGCAATCTGGTCTTTGCTCTGCGTCCCAGCACGGACCCTGACCTCAAACGCTGTTTTGATGAGGTGGGCTTCATGAATGTGCGCGATGTGCGCCTGGTGGAGGAAATTCTGGAAAAAGCTATAGCTGAAAGGGAAGACTCGTGATGACTCAGGATGAACAGACCCGCTTATGTGCCGAGCTTCTGCCCGGCGAGGAAGTGCTGTGGCAGGGGCGCCCGCAGCTGCCGGTGGTGAACAGCGCCACGCTGCCGCTGTTCCTGCTATCGCTAATCTGCCCGCTGCTGCTGG
>JAFZGH010000065.1 GCA_017555465.1 Akkermansia sp.
ACCGGAGGCCCAGGTTTCATCCTTGTCCTTACCCGGCAGCTTCAGGTCAATATTTCCCACGCTGTCACGCGCTACTCCAGCCCTGGATTCGTAAGGGAACGGCATGCGGTGCCATTCGCGGCCTTCATCGAAATTCCAGTGATGAACCAGCGCTGCAAAATCATCATCTGCGGCAGACAGGGGCAGACTGCACGCAACCAGGAAACAGGGGAACAAACGCTTCATCTTTTTCTTATATGAATTGGGTTGTAATTAATAAGCCGCTGCTCAGCCATGTCTGGCCTGCAGCATGATATCTCCGTGTTTGAACCGGAGCTTCACAGTCGTACTGATTTTAGCAGAATTACCAGTGAATGCAAATCTATTCCTCTGGTTCAAGCAAGAAAAAGGCACTGACTACCAGCGCAGCTTGGCCCGCAGGCGGGCGGCATAGTCACTGCCCGGCAGGTTGAGCAGGCGCAGCGGCAGCGGCGCTTTGCGAACCCGCAGGGTTTCATTCAGAGAAATAGGGTAGGTGTTGCGGCCATCCAGCGAGAAAATGAGCGATTCACCGGCGCGGCCACGGCGCTCACGCGGACGCAGCGTGATTTCCACGGCATCAGGAAGCACAATGGGGCGGCTGGTGAGGCTGTGCGGGCAGATGGGGGTCAGGCAGGTCACCCCGGCGGTAGGCCACATGAGCGGGCCCCCGGCCGACATGGAATAAGCCGTGGAGCCGGTGGGCGTAGCCACCAGGATACCGTCTGCATGGTAGCGGTTGAGCAACTTGCCATCCAGCTCCACATCCACATCAATCATCTTGCCTGTCTGCGCACGAGTCAGCGAAAGTTCATTGAGCGCATAAAACCGCCGCTCGGCTTCCTGCCCGGCGGCATCAAACTTGCGCACTTCGAGCATGGAGCGTTCATCCACCTCGAAGCTGCCCTCTGCCAGGGCCTGCACCAGCAGTTCTATCTCCTCGCGGCCACAGGCGCTCAGAAAGCCCAGGTGCCCCATATTGATACCGCCGATGATGGCTCCGCTGCTGCTGGCGCTCAATGCCGAGGAAAGAATGGTGCCATCACCCCCCAGGCAGAGGATGAGCTCCGGACGCCCCAGCACGGGGGCATTCTCCGTATTGCGCCCCATCTCATAGGCGTGCAGCCCGGCGGCGGCGCAGGCGTCCATCAGCTGCTGCAGCGCCATCAGACACGCAGCCGTGCGTGTGGGCGAGAAGATACCGATGGATGCAGGAGGATTCACGATAGAAAATCAGCGTTGTTCGCGGACAATCTCTGTACCAATACCCTCAGGGGTAAAGATTTCGAGCAGAAGCGTATGGCGCAGGCGGCCGTCAATGAAGTGCACCTTGCGCACGCCGGCGTTCAGCGCATCCACCGCGCTCTTCACCTTGGGAATCATGCCGCCGGAAATCACACCCTGCTCAATAAGCTCAAAGGCTTCCTTGCGGTTGATACTCTGGATGATGGTGCTGGGATCCTTCGGGTCGTTCATCAGGCCGGGTACATCCGAAATGTATACCAGCTTCACCGGTTTGAGCTCGCGGGCAAGGGCAGCA
>JAFZGH010000066.1 GCA_017555465.1 Akkermansia sp.
CCTGCAACCAGGTTGTCGGGTACACGGTTCCCTCCTGGTATGGTGCAGGCGGCTGGGGCACCATGGGTACTTTCTTCGGCAACACAGCCGGCACCTCCCTGGCAGAAGCATGGTTCCTGAATAACCAGTTCATTCTTCACAAGACCACGGAGCTGAACCCCAGACTGCTGGAAGTTCAGTTCAACGATGAATCATTTTCTGCCGGCAGCATTATTTCTCAATTATACAGAGCCCGCATCAGCCTGAACAACCAGACGGCCCAGGATACCATGGGGCTGGTGCACGACCGCGATGTGGTGGCCTTCTACGGTGACCCCGCCTGGAGGGCCCAGCTGGATGAATCCCACTCCCAGGCACCCTACCGCATCACATGGGAAGACGCCAAGCACTTCACCATCACCGCCAATTACGACACAAAGGAACGCTGCGCCGTCTGGTTCCCCACGGCAGAAACCGGGCGCAATGCCACAGGCTGCACCGCGCCGGAGGCCGTGTTCACCAATGATTTCATTCTCTTTCCCAAGCTTGAACTCAAGAAGGGTGAATCCCTCACCGTTGAAGTGAAATAAACATTTTTTCGCCCGCAGGTAAAGCCGCAGGGGGTGTTTCCGAGGTTGTGATTTCAAGCAACGGAGGAATCACCCCCTCCGGTTTTCCAAAAAAGCCGCCGAATGCGCGCACCCCCAGGTAATCGGTGTACTTGCTGCCGCAGTCATACTGGCGCGCAGCGCGCAGATACACCAAGTCTGCCTCACGCCGGGAAATGGGAGCATTGCCCTGCCGGGCGTAGTACAAAGCATCGTGCAGCAGGCTCGGAACCAGCTCCCGGGGCATGGTGTTGCCAAAGCTCACCCCATCCCACACAAACCCGCGGTGCAGCAGGAGCGTGTCGCCCCGGGCCTCCATGATGACCCGGTGGGGTGGTTCCGGATGCAGCAGCCGCCAGTACCCCAGCTGCATCGCAGGGTCGCGCCACGCAAGGGAATACCGGGTTTTCAGGCAGAAGTACGGGGCGTACCGTGGCATATACTCATACCAGGCATCTGCCTGCTGCCCATAAGCCACCACCTCTGGTGAGAGTTGTTTCACATTGACCACACCCACCACCTGCCGGCAGGCAGCCAGCAGAAGCAGAGATGGCAGCAGTATGAACGCAATTCTCATTTACTCAGTTCCTTACTGGCCGTTTTATAATCCCGCCGCATGCGCTCCAGATGCCGCTGGGCATACTTCGCATCATAAACCAGATTTCGCTCATTTTCTGCCTTTTGCTGAATCAGAGGAATCAGGCTTTCGAAAACATCGTAGCATTCCCTGAGCGCAGCCACTCGCTCCAGGCTGTTATCCTTGGATTCCAGACACACCTCCCGACGGAAAAGGCGGGCCGCCTCACGAGCTGATTCGGCGGCATCTGGCTCACAAAGCCCCTGTTTTTCACGAGCCGTCATCAGCTCTGCCAGGGTACCATACGTCTGCTGTAATTCCCGCAATGTCGCCGCGCGGACACCAGCATTCCATCTATTGGCTGCCAGCTTCACCTCGCCCTGCGCCGCTTTCACGAGCAGCAGCTCCGCGCGGTCACGCTGCCCGGATTCCACACCGGCAATCATCAGAGTTTCCAGCTTTCCCAGCAGTTCTGCAGCCCATTTCAGTTTATCATCATAAACATCCGGCGCCCGGCCACCCGCCAGACTGAGCACGCGCATCCAGGCGTCATCCAGCCGGGCTCTATACAGGACCTCATCACTCACCAGTTTATTCTCGTGCTGTTTTTCAACGATATTGCGTACCTTTCGTGCAGCATTAAACAGCTCGCAGCGCTGCATTTTGGCAGAAACCTCAGACCACCTCAGCGGGCGCTGCAAACGCACGAGGGCCAGCCTGGTCTCCGCACTCTCCAGGGCAGTCCCCAATCCCTGCTGATAATTCTGTTCCGCCTGCCCGGCAGCCACTTCCGCAGCAGCAAGCGCTGCGGCATCCACCCGCACCAGCGGAGTCTTCCAGGGGGCAAGCCCTTCCGAAGGTCTGATGTAGAACCGGAGCGGCGCGGCATCAGCCACACCCAGAAAACAAGCAAGCAGAATGAATGCACGTTTGAGCATACCTGCATTATAAACGGCAGCGTTATATCACTTCAAGATTTTTTTCTGGACGCTGCTGCGCTGCGCGTGTAAAGTGGTAGCGTATGCAGGACATGATGGGCGGCTTCTTCGGGCTGGAACTGCCGGAATACGGAAATTTCCCGTATCCGGAAGGCCCGCACTGCGCGTGGCTCAGCAGCGGCCGGGCTGCATTCGAATGGCTGCTGCGCCACCTGCCCCGGCCGGAACGCCTCTGGATGCCCCGCTTTATCTGCGACACAGTGCTGCATGCTGCAGAACGCTTGAATATCCCGGTCAGCCGATACGCCTGCACGGCTCAACTCAGACCGGTCTTGCCTGAAGTTTCTCCAAACGACCTGGTGCTGCTGGTCAATTATTTCGGGCTTACCGGCGAAGCTGTGGAACAGGC
>JAFZGH010000067.1 GCA_017555465.1 Akkermansia sp.
CAAGGAATCGCAGCGTTCCAGGAACTTGTGTACCGGGGAAATTACTTCTCCTCGATGGTCACATCGTACTCGCGGCCCATGATGTTGAGCTTCATGTTGCGGCCGGAGATAGCGGCAGCCACACCCACGGTGGAGAGGGCAGCCGGAGCGCCGAAGTTCTCCTGCTTGGGAGTGGTGGGCGGCTCAGGCTTCTTGCCGGCATAGTAGTCTTCCAGCTGCTGCGGGAACATGCAGTAAATCACGCAGTTCTCATCGGTCACGGGCAGCCCCTTGGCGGCGAGCTTGTCGCGCAGGTCCTGCATGCCGGGCTTGATGAGGTCGGCCGGGCGGCAGGTGATGGGTTCCTTGCCCATCTTCTTGGCGCACATGGCCTGCAGTTCGGGATCCACGGGGGCGGGAGTGCGGCCGTAGTAGCCCAGGGCCACGTCGGCGCACTGCGGGGTGATGTTCTTCCAGCGGCCGAACTTCACGTTCATCATGGCCTGCACACCCACAATCTGGGAAGTGGGGGTTACCAGCGGAATCCAGCCCAGAGCCTCGCGCACCACGGGGATTTCAGCGAACACTTCCTCGAACTTGTCGGTCATGTTCATTTCCTTGAGCTGGCTGCGGAAGTTGGAAAGCATGCCGCCGGGCACCTGGTAGCGCAGCGTATCGCTGTTCACGATTTCGTTGGCGTGGCTGGTGAAGCGGGAGAGGCTGTCGTACACGGGCTGCAGCATGGCAGAGATTTCGGAGAGCTTCTTCTTGAAGTCTTCCTCGTCCTCCAGCTTCGGGGCGCGCTCGTAACCGTTCATGAGGGCGAGCATGCGCATGCAGTCCGGCTGGCCGGTACCGTTGGCGAAGGGAGCGATGGAAACGTCCACGGCGTCTGCACCGGCGTTGATGCCGGCCACGTAGGTGGCAGCACCCAGACCGGCGGTCTCGTGGGTGTGAATCCACACGGGCAGGTTGCAGGCCTTCTTGATGGCTTCGGTCAGGGCGGCGGTTTCTGCCGGGGGAATCAGGCCGGCCATGTCCTTGATGACGATGGCATCAGCACCCATGTCGGCGATTTCCTTGGCCAGGTTGGCAAAGTATTCCAGGTTGTGCACCGGGGAGGTGGTGTAGCAGATGGTGCCGTGAGCCTGGGCGCCGGCTTCCTTGGCTGCCTTGATGGAGGTGCGCATGTTCTGCGGGTCATTCAGGCAGTCGAAGATACGGAAGATGTTCATGCCGTGCTTGGCGCTCAGCTTCACGAAGGCTTCCACCACGTCATCGGCATAGTGGGTATAGCCCACCAGGTTCTGGCCGCGCAGCAGCATCATGTGCGGGGTCTTGGGAGCCAGCTTCTTGAGGGTGTCCAGACGGTCGAACGGGTGTTCGCCCAGGAAACGGAGACCGGAGTCGATGGAAGCACCACCCCAGGTTTCCAGGGCGGAGAAGCCCATGGTGTCCAGGATGGGGGCGATTTCGAGCATCTGCTCGGTGGACATGCGGGTGGCTGCCAGGGACTGGTGGCCGTCGCGCAGTACGGTGCAGTTGAATGTAGCGGGTTTCATATCTAAAATCTTTGGTTAAAAGAAAATGATTCTATGGGCTTATCCTACCATAAAAGCAGCTTTCGCGTCAAGCAACTAATGACGCGGTCCTGTCAGAAAGCGGCAAAAAACTTTTCGGCCTCCTCGCATACGCGCACGGCAACCGTGTTCACATCCATGCTGGAAGCCTCCAGCCAGAGGTGGGCCGATTCCTGATAGAACGGGCGTCGCTCGGCATCCAGCCGTTCAAAAACAGCACGGCGGTCCGTGTTCTGCAGCAGCGGGCGGTTCACACTCCTGGCGGTGCGCACCAACAGCGCATTGATGGAGACATTCAGCCACACCGTGAACCCCAGCATGCGCAGCAGCTTGCGGTTTTCCGGGCGCACCACAATGCCGCCGCCAGTGGAAATGATAGAGGGATTCGGCGTGGGATTCTGCAGCAGGTAGCGCAGCAGCGCGGTCTCCAGCGCGCGGAAATGCGCCTCCCCCTTCTCAGCAAATATCTGCGGAATCGGGCAGCCAATCTGCTCTTCGATGATGGCATCCGTATCCAGCAGGGGCATCCCCGTCCGCTTGCTGAGCGCCTTGCCGACCGTCGTCTTTCCACACCCCATCAACCCGACCAGAATCACCGGGCGGCCTTTGGTATCGAGCGGATGTATCGGTGCAGCGAGCATACGTCAGAGCGAATCAGGCCTCGCAGATAATCACCTCTCCGCGGAACACGATGAGCGCCGGCCCCGGCTCTCCGCCCTCCACCGTCACGCTGTCATCATCATTCACCACACCCGTCACCACACCGTCCGTGGTTTCAAAACGGATTTTGTGAGAAGCCGTCTCCAGCAGGAAATCCACAAAGGCAGCAAAACAGCGCATTCCATCGGCGCACCCTGCCACCTCTGCCCCATCGGCATTGAAATAGCGCATGCGCACCGTCCGCTTGGTCTGCCCCGGTTCTACAACAATGACCCCATCTGCCCCGATACCGAAACGGCGGTTGCAAACATCCTTGATATTCTCC
>JAFZGH010000068.1 GCA_017555465.1 Akkermansia sp.
TATACAACGCCGTCATGCAGAAGGAAATCACCCCGCCCGTTGAGGAAGAACTGCAGGCCTTTGCCTACGACACCATCGGCACCCCGGGCAGCATTGAGCAGCAGGCCACCATTGAAGACCTGGGCATCACCACGCTTACGCTCTCCAACGGCATCCGGGTGAACCTCAAGCCGGTTGATTTCAGCAAAGGCCATATCAACGTGAACGCCAGCATCGATGGTGGTTCGCTGCGCCTTCTGCACACCCCCGGGCTGCCCAACCTGGCTGCCCAGGTCATGCGGATGGGCGGTCTTGAGGCCCATGATGTCACGGCCTTGGAAAAAATGCTCGCCGGCAGCAATGTGGGGCTCAACTTCGGCATCAGCGCAGACCGCTTCCACGCCAGCGGCAACACCACCCCGGCAGATTTCGAACTGCAGTGCAAGCTGCTGGCAGCCCTCATCCTGCACCCGGGGTACCGGGAAGATGGTGCGGTGCAGATGCGCCGCTCGCTGCCCTCCATGTTCAACCGCTTCGAAACCACCCCTAATGGAGCCTACAACCTGCAAGCCCCCAAGGCCATGTATGGAGCAGACCCCCGTTTCACGACACCGGAACGAGCAGAACTTGAGGCCCTTACCACCGCACAGGTGAAAGAAGCCCTCACTCCCTGGCTGCAGCACGGCGCCATGGAGGTAAGCATTGTGGGTGATTTCAAGGTAGAGGAAATCCTGCCCGTGCTGGAGCGCACCTTTGGCGCCATGCCTGCCCGCAAACGCGAATTCATCCCCCTGGCCGACTATGAAACCAGCGTATCCGATGTCAAGTGGGGGCTGCGCAAGTTCCTGCCCTACAACACGGAGCTGGATAAAACCATCGTGACGCAGGTGCGCCCCTGCGGCGATGGCATGGACCAGCGCCGCAACCGCCGACTGGCTGTGCTTAAATCCATTGCGCGTGAAAAACTCTTCGACGGTATCCGCGCACAGCTGGGTGAAACCTATTCACCGAGCGTCAGACTGACCACCAATGCCTCCCTGAGCAATGCCGCCACCATCACCACCTCCAGCGCCGGTGTGGTGGGCAACCGGGTCAAGGTCAACACGGCCATGGATGCCATTCTGAACGACCTGGGCCGCGGTCTTATCACCCAGGATGATCTGGATTGCGCCCTGCGCCCCCTCATTACCAGCACCCAGAAGAGCCTGCGCACGTCTTCCTACTGGGAAAACGCACTGGCACGCCTGCAGAGCGACCCGCGCCAACTGCCGCTCATCCGCGACATTGAGGCAGATGTCAAGAGCATCACACTGGAGGAAATTCAGCAGTTGGCCCGCGAGGTATTCGGTCCGCAGGACACGACAAACTACTTCTTCACCATGCCGAAGGCAGCCGCTGAGGAAGAAACCAGCAAGCAGGAACCGGAGACCACCCCGGCGAATGACGGGTATACCATCATCTCCAGCAACAGCACCATGGCAGAACCCGAGTGGGCCGCTGTGGCAGAAGCTCTGAAAGCAAAGTACCCGGATGCCCACATCTGCTCCCTTGATAAGCTGAGCGAAGATGCACTGGTGAAAACCCTCCGCAGCACCGGCACGCGCTACGCCGCCTGCGTACTTCGCCCGCAGGAGGTAGACCGAATCCTGGTCAACAATCTGCACCGCGCGGCCCGCAAGATAGATGACGACCCCTGGGGCGATTGCATCTGGGGTATTGTGACAGGGTACACAGCCAGCGATGCCATGCGCATTGCCAAGGCAAGTGAACCGCTCACCATCAAGCGTATGCTGGGCACTACCAATGTGAACCATGAGCGCTTTGAGCACAGCTGCTGCATCACCGACTGGACGGATGCTCCCGTGCGCGAGCAGAGTGGTTATACCGAGCCCACCACCACCACATACCCGGCCGGTGGCACGGAAGATAAGCTGCTGGGCATTTTCAGCGGCGAACTCTCCCACCAGGCTCCGCAACTTGTCATTACCTCCAGCCACGCCACGCAATACAACCTGGAAATGCCATTCGGCCGCGGACTCATCTTCTCGCACGGCAACCGTTTCCACCAGCTGCCGGGGCATGAGTTCAAGCAGTTCGGCGCCCCCCTGCGCAGCGCGCAGCAAGGAGACATGGCCCAGCTGGCAAGCCTGGCAGAAAAATACAACGAAGTCACCCCTGATACCACTCCGCGTGTATGGCTGGCCGCCGGTAACTGCCTGTTCGGCGACGCGAAGAACAGCCCCCACAGCATGTGCGTGACGGCCCTTTCCGCCTACGCCTGCAACCAGGTTGTCGGGTACACGGTTCCCTCCTGGTATGGTGCAGGCGGCTGGGGCACCATGGGTACTTTCTTCGGCAACACAGCCGGCACCTCCCTGGCAGAAGCATGGTTCCTGAATAACCAGTTCATTCTTCACA
>JAFZGH010000007.1 GCA_017555465.1 Akkermansia sp.
GGCCTCGGCCACGCGCAGCAGGGCGGCGAGTTTCTGCACGCGCAGGCGGTCGCTCTGGCTGAGCAGGGCATAGGTGGGTTCTGCGGGTGTGGGGGCGCCGTGGCGGTGGTAGCGCGCCAGCAGGCCCACTACCTCCACATCTGCCCGGGAGAGGCCGAATATTTCGGAGTTGAGGATGATATACTGGCTGTGGTGGTGGTGTTTCTTGGGGTTGATGTAGCTGCCCACCTCGTGCAGGATGGCGGCCACCTTGAGCAGCAGGCGGTCGTGGCGGGTGAGGCCGTGCAGCTCCTGCAGCTGGTCAAAGAGCTGCATGGTGAGGCGGCGGATCTGCTGCCCGTGCGCTTTATCCACGCGGTAGTGGTTGGCCAGCAGCACGGAGAAGTGCACTACTTCCTCCTCCAGCGCCAGGTCATCGTGCCGGCCGGGCATAAGGTTGCGCAGGAAGGCGTGCGAGAATTCCTCTGCCGGGCACATGATGTGGCGGGGCTCCAGGTCGCGCGCCACTGCCAGGTTGATGAGCACCGTGGGCAGCAGGGCGCAGAGGCTGGCGTAGTCCTCCTTGTAGCGCGCCTGGCGCTGGGCGGGCGGCGTGGCGGCAATTTCGTGCGCCAGCTCGGTGAGGCTCTCTTCGCTGACATGCTCCCCTTGCGCAAGGGGAGAGGAAATGACATGGAAATCCGGCCCGAAGATGATGAGCGCATCGGGCGGCTCGGGCAGGTCGTCCTCGATATCGTATACCACCTGTTCCATGATGCCGCGGATATGCTCGCGGATGAGTGAGCTTTCGCTCTCCGTTCCGGCCATTTCTGCGGCATCGCTGATGGCGATGCCCGTGCGGTGGGCGCCCATGCGGTAGCTGGCGTAGTAGGTGATGCGGCCTTTGTCAAAAATCAGCAGGCGGGTGTTGCCCGGGCCCACGTGCAGCACCAGCACACGCTGCGTGGCCAGCCCGGCATGCGAATCGAGCAGGGCGCGGGTGTTCAGGTAGAGCAGGCGGGTCATCTCGCCATCGTCCATCACCTCCAGCTGCAGGCCGCAGGTAATCTGCAGGCGGTTCACCAGGGTGTCCATGTTGCGCACATCCAGCAGAATATTGGTGGCCAGCAGGCGCACCTCCACCTTGCCCGCCAGCCGGTATTCGGCCAGCAATTCGTTGTAGCCCTGGGCAATCTGCACGCAGCGGTCCATCGTGTCGCGGGAGATGCAGCTGCCCTTGAACACATCGTGCGCCAATGCCACCGGCTGGGTGAGCACATCCAGCACGCGGGTTTCGCCGCCGCATTGCTCTGCCACCATCATGGAGACGGCATCTGCCCCCAGGAAGATGACGGCTTTCACCACCGGAGTGGTGCGGGCGGAGCTGCTGCGGCGTGTTCTGGTCGGCATACTGTGCATTCTATACCAGACCGCCCGCCAATTCAAGCCCCCAGTGGCATGTTTTCATTTGAAAATTGCATTCCATGGGCCGATTTGCTACAATGCCCGCACATGGCATATCTGGAGCTAGAGCATGTGAGCGTGCATTTTCCGGTGCGCAACACCTGGGGCACCACCGGGGAGGTGGTGCGTGCGGTGGATGATGTTTCGCTTTCTATCCCCCGTGGCAGTATTCTGGGCCTGGTGGGCGAGAGCGGTTGCGGCAAATCGACCCTCTCCCGCGCCATCATGCAGCTGCAGCCTGTGACCAGTGGCCGCATTGTGCTGGATGGTACTGACCTGACCGCCTTGCCGCCGCGCGAGGTGCGCCGCCGCCGGCTGGATTTCCAGATGGTGTTCCAGGATCCCTACGCCTCGCTCAATCCGCGTTTCAGCATTTTCTCCACCCTGGCTGAGGCGCTGGGCCAGCGCGAGCCGCTGCCGCGGCGCGGTCGCGAGGAAGCTGTGGCGGAACTCATGGAACGCGTGGGGCTGAGCCCTGAGCATATGTACAAATACCCGCATGAATTTTCCGGTGGCCAGCGCCAGCGCATCGCCATAGCCCGCGCCATTGCGCCGCGCCCCGCCCTGCTGCTGGCGGATGAACCGGTCTCTGCGCTCGATGTCTCTATCCAGAGCCAGATTCTCAACCTGCTCACCGATCTGGTGAAGGATATGGGAATCACCATGATTTTCATCTCACACGACCTCGGCGTGGTGCATTATCTGGCGGATGATATTGCCGTGATGCGCCGCGGCCGCATCGTGGAATACGGCACGGCAGATGCGGTGTTCCACCACCCGCAGGCAGAATACACCCGCACCCTGCTGGCCGCTGTACCGACACTATGAAGTGAATAGTGAATAGTTTTCTGCACCTATGAATACCGAGCTTCAATTTCTTTTGTACGATGACCCGTCTGAAAATAACAACATAAACGTGGTCATCAAGGATGATACAATCTGGGCTACTCAGAAAACAATTGCGGAGTTGTATGGAGTACAGATCCCAGCAATTAGCAAGCATCTTAAGAATATTTACGATGAGGGAGAATTAGAGGATTCTGCGACTATTTCCAAAATGGAAATAGTCGTGAATCGCGGTTTTCGAGGAGCGGTAAAAGAAGATATGATTTTCTACAATCTCGATGCCATTATTTCGGTGGGGTATCGAGTAAATTCGCGTAAGGCTACGCGGTTCCGCCAGTGGGCTACGCGCACGCTCAATGAGTTCATTCGCAAGGGCTTTGTGATGGACGATGAACGCCTGAAGCAAGGGCAGGCTGCTTTCGGCAAGGATTATTTCCGCGAATTGCTGGAGCGTGTGCGCTCCATCCGCGCGAGCGAGCGCCGCATCTGGCAGCAGATTACCGACATCTTTGCAGAATGCAGCATTGATTACGACCGTGAGTCGCAGACCTGCCGTAATTTCTATGCCTTGGTGCAGAATCGTTTCCATTTTGCCATCACGGGTAAGACGGCTGCGGAGATTGTGTATGATTCTGCTGACCACACCAAGGAAAATATGGGGCTGCTCACCTGGAAACGCGCCCCGGAGGGCCGAATCCTGAAATCGGATGTGACTGTGGCTAAGAATTATCTGGATGAAAAGCAGATTCGCCGCCTGGAGCGTGCTGTGACGGGCTTTTTTGACTACATTGAGGACCTTGTGGAGCGCGAAAACACCTTTAACATGGCTCAGTTTGCCGAAAGTGTGAACGAATTCCTGGCTTTCCGTCGCTATGAGTTGCTGCCGGATAAAGGGCGTATTTCGCATGCGCAGGCAGAGGCCAAGGCACACGCAGAGTACGATATCTTTAACAGGACCCAGCTCATCGATTCAGATTTCGATAAACTGGTGCGCCGCACTCGTGAATCATGACTGATACTCTTCATCCCTGTGTGAGGCCGCGGCGGCGCTTTGTGCTTGCCTTTGTGGGGGTGTGCATGCTGTGGGTTCTGGTGGCTTTCTGTTGCTATGGTGTTGGTTCTGCGGAGTTTGCCTTGTTGTTTCTGCTGGGTGCAGGAATGCTGCTTATACCCAGCCGCACGAGCTATGGTACTCTGATGCAGCTGGTGGGTCTGGCAATACCGTTAAGCGGGGCTGTTGCGGCGGGAATCATGGTGATGGAGTTGTTGTATCCTTCTGCGGAAAAGGTTCCCTGTACCCAGATGGCCATATTTCCGTTTATGGTGGTGTGGTTTGCGGGGCCGGTCTTTTACCCCCTCGGTTTTGCGCTGGTGGTTCTTTTTGAGCGTCGGAGAGTAGCAGAGCGGCAGAAGATGCAGAAATAACTGGCAGGGGCAGGTGAATTGTGGTAGATTGGCAGCATGGTACGTTTTTTTTCATGTTTAGCGGCTGTGGGCATGTTGTTGCTGGTGGGGTGTCAGCAGGTGCTGCACCCGGGCTGGCCGGAGTACAAGGGGTATAAGAAAGCTCCGTATACGGTGAAAGGGACGCGCTTTGTGCCCATGAGCGTGGAGAGTGCGCTGCACTACAAGGCCACCGGCATTGCCTCGCATTATGAGGCGGATGGTGATATCGGCGCCATTGGGCAGAAGCTCTACCGCCACAAGCGCTATGCCGCGCACCGCACGCTGCCGCTGCCCTGCACGGTGCGCGTTACCTGCCACCGCACGGGCAAGAGCTGCATTGTGCGCGTGGCTGACCGCGGGCCGTATATCCACGGCCGCCTCATCGATGTGGGCACCAAGGTGGCCAAGGAACTGGGTTTCTACGAGCGCGGGCTCGATACCGTGACTGTGGAGGTCATCTCTGTGGGCGATGGCAAGTGGCGCCGTTATCCGTAAGTCCGAACGCAGTGAGGATATCTCCCCTTAGGGGGAGACGATATCCTCCCGCTGGTCGGACGAAAAAAATCCCCATTCCTTACGGAACGGGGATTTTTTGAGGTATTAAAACCAGGGCTTAGGCGCCGAGCTGGAAGCGCTCGAAAGCCTTCACGGTGATGGTGTCGCCCAGGGTCTTGCCGGTGGCGGCCACGAGGGCCTCAACGGACATGGAGGGGTCCTTCACGAACTCCTGGCTCAGGAGGCAGCTCTGCTTGTAGAGAGCCTTGAGCTTGCCGGGGAGAATCTTCTCCAGCAGGTGCTCGGGCTTGCCTTCAGCGATGAGCTGAGCCTTGGCAATCTCCTGTTCCTCGGCCACGAAAGCGGGGTCAAGGGAGGTGGAGTCCACGCTCTTGGGAGCGCAGGCAGCGATGTGCAGGGTGATGTCCTTGCAGAGGGTCTGGTAAGCCTCGGCAGCGGCGGTCTCGGCCTTGCCGGTTTCCACCTGCAGGAGCACGCCCACCTTGCCACCCATGTGGATGTAGGAGGTCACGGTGCCCTCGCCGGCCAGCGTGTAGCGGCCGAACTTGCGCAGCTTCATGTTCTCACCGATGGCGGCGCACTGCTCAGCAATGTACTTCTCCACGGTGGTGCCTTCCATGGCTACTTCCAGAGCCTCAGCCAGCGTAGCGGCGGAGGAGGCCTTCAGCACGGCGGCTACCTGAGCCACCAGGGACTGGAACTTCTCGCCCTTGGAGCAGAAGTCAGTCTCGCAGTTGATTTCGAGGATGATGCCATCCTTGCCTTCAACCACGGTGGTCACGATACCCTCCTTAGCCTCGCGGTCGGCCTTCTTGGCGGCCTTGGCGATGCCCTTCTCGCGGAGGTACTTCACGGCTTCGTCCATGTTGCCGTCGCACTCCATGAGGGCCTTCTTGCAGTCCATCATGCCGGCGTCGGTCTTGACGCGCAGCTCTTTCACCATTGCGGGTGTGATATCAGCCATTGTCTTGGAATAAAGGGGTTAGGATTTAGGCGGGCTTGTTCTTGTTGATAGCCTCTACGAGCACGGAGAGGATCAGACGGATGGAGCGCACGGCGTCGTCGTTGCCGGGGATGGGGAAATCCACGGTTTCGGGGTCGGCGTTCGTGTCGGTCAGCACGATCACGGGGATACCCAGGATGTGGGCCTCGCGGATAGCGATGTCCTCGTGGTCAGCGCCGATGGCAATCATCACGTCGGGAGCGCCACCCATGTTGCGGATACCCTGCAGGTTGCGCTGCAGCTTCTCGCGCTCACGGGCCAGAGCGGCGAGCTCCTTCTTGGACATGCTCTTGTACTCGGGCTGCTTGTCGAGGTTCTCGAGGTAGTCAAGACGGGCAATGCTCTTCTTGATGGTGGTCATGTTGGTGAGCATACCGCCAAGCCAGCGGAAGTTCACGTAGTACTGACCAGTAGCCTCAGCGGCTTCCTTCACAGCTTCCTGAGCCTGGCGCTTGCAACCCACGAACAGAATCTTCTTGTTCTTGGCAGCGAGTTCACCCACGAAGGAGCTGGCCTTGTCGAGGCACTTCTCGGTCTCTTCCAGGTTGATGATGTGGATGCCATTCTTCTGGGTGAGAATGTACTTCTTCATGTTCGGATGCCACTTGCGGGTCTGGTGACCAAAGTGAACACCGGCTTCCACCATCTTCGTAACGAGTTCGTTAATCATTGTATTTGTGTATGTTGTGTGCAACCTTGCGGCAGGATGCACGGGTTTTTGGAAGGTGCTGCGCTTAGCCCCCAGCCCTCCGTTGTTGGTATTGCAGCATCAGCGGGGACGCAGAGAATACCCCCAAATCCCCTCATTGTCAATGCAAATTTTAGAATTTTAACGCTGAATTTTCAATGGGTAGAGACAAGTTCGCCGCGCTTGCCAGGGGGCAGCGCGGCGAGGGAGATGAGGGAGGAATCACGAGGCGCTCGCATTCACCAGAACGTATGGTTGCCTGGAGAGGTTCCGGCGGGCGCGCCACTGCTTCCACAGCGACCAGCCAACCCACAGGAAACCAAAGGCCATGATGCCCGGCGTCATGAGGATGGAATCGTCCTTGATGGTGACATTTCCCGGCGCGGCGGTATCGTAGAGCACGGGAATCTGCGTGCCGGGGGCATGTGCGGGCGCTTTGTCGTAGCCATGGCGGCTCACTGCCAGGCCGGTTTCCCCCTCGCTGGTGGAGAAATGCACCACCGGGTAGAACACGGTCACCTCGCGGCGGCTACGGCGGCCGCGTTTCTCTGTGCCTTCCTCATAGCCCACGATGGTTGCGGTGGTCTCCTGCCCTGCCAGGTACAGGTAAATATCATCGAAACAGAGGAATAAGCCTGCTGCAAATATCAGCAGAGCAAAGCACTTGCCCCACATTTCCCCCTTGCGCAGTGCTTCCGGGCGTTCGTAGAGGGTGGGTTTGCGCTTCTCTCCCTTGGCAGGCAGGGTGATGCCCAGCTGCTCAAAGAAGCGGGCGGGGTCCTGCTCCGGCGTCAGGTTGATGAAGCCGCGGCGGTGGGTAGCCTTGTGCTGCTTTTCCTCGCCCAGGTAGTAGTCCATGTGGCCGTTGCCGCGGCGCAGGTACTTGAATATCATCTGCGGGCACACGGCAAAGGAGAAAACCACCGGCTTGCCATCTGCCTTGGCCGGGCGTTCGATGATGAAGGCGCGGCGGTTGCTCAGTGCATAGGCAATGCGGCGGTCGCTGCTGCGTTCATGCATGGCAGTGCCTGCTGCGAGGATGGCCAGCACCAGCAGCAGCGCTGCCAGGTACAGCAGCCCATCGGCATTGCCGGCAATATCCATGGCGGCACAGACGCCAGCCAGCACCAGCAGCAGGACGCCTGCACCCCACATGAGCCCCATGTGGGTGCTCAAATGTGGTTGCTTGTCTACGCTCCAGAGCAGTTCTTCCCCGGCTTCCAGTTCAAACGGCAGGGGATGAGAAGAGGGGTTCATGGCGGCGGGGGCGTGCGCTTATTTCTTGCCAGCCATGCGGGCAGCCAGCACCAGGTAGGTCACCAGTTTGGGAGTGGCGGCCAGCAGTTCCTGAATTTCTGCCGGGAAGGGCAGCGTGGTCACAGCCTCTGCCTGGATTTTGCCGCCGCCTTTCATGGCATCGGTCACAAACTTCTGGATGACGGCTACGGCCTCCTTGTTCCCCAGCAGGGTTTCGAGCTCGGACTTGATGCCTTCCGGGCAGTTGGCGCGCAGGTTGGACATGACCTTATTGCGGATGGCGACAGCGGCAAGATTCTGAAGAAGTCCCATGGTGTGTATGTGCTTTCTATGTGTTGGTTTGCCTCACTATACCGCCGGGAGACCTCAATGTCAAGAATGGAGCGACAAAATGCTTGACGCCGCAGGCCTTAGCTGGCATACTCACACCTGCCGCCGGGAGCACCCCCGGAGGTATGGCTAGAAAACCCCGCCAGGACCGAGAGGTAGCAACGGTATTTAGACCATGCTTGTCGGGGTGTTGTTCCCGGCGGTTTTTTTTGTTGTGTGTACTTTTGCTGATTTTTATTCCCGAACGGTAATCATTGCTATCCCATTATCATGAGATGGCAATGTCTTGAAATAAAATCCAGCCCACTCCCGAGGTAGGGGTGGGCTGGAGGGAATAAAAAACGGGAGTTTTCTTTAGAACGGGATATCGTCGTCCTCCTCAATGGGCATGGGGGCAGGGGCCTGCTGCTGCGGGCGCTGCTGCTGCTGGTAGCCGCCGTTGGAATAGCCGCCACCGTAGTTGCTGGCGCCACCGTTGGAGTAGCCACCCTGCTGGTAACCGCCACCGTTGTTGTAGTTGTTGGAGCGTTGCTGGTATCCGCCGCCTTGGGACTGGCCGCCGCCGTCGCGGCTGCCGAGCAGCTGCATGTTTTCAGCTACGATGCGGATTTTGCTGCGCTTCTGGCCGGTCTGTTTGTCTTCCCAGACATCCTGCTGCAGGCGGCCTTCAATGAATACCGGGCGGCCCTTGGCCAGGTACTGGCCGGCGATTTCAGCGGTGCGCCCCCAGCAGGTCACATCCAGATAGGTGGTTTCCTCGCGGCGCTCGCCCTCGTTGGGGCCGCTGCTCACGCGGTTCACCGCCAGGCGGAGTTCTGCCACGCTGTTGCCGCGCGGGGTGGTGCGCACTTCGGGGTCGGCCGTCAGGTTGCCGATAATCATTACTTTGTTCAAATTAGCCATGTTGACGAGTGTGTGTTTCGTGTTGGGTAAAATGCCGTAGCTTGACGCCCGGCGCTATCTACATGGTGCTATCCTACCTGCTGGGGCGGGGCTTGACAAGCAAAAATGTGGTAATGAAAGGCTTTTATTGCCTTGCTGACATGAATATAGGCTTGCAATGCCGGGCATATCATTGTACAATGCCGCACCCGCATCCCCGCGGGGTATCACCATTTTACATCCCCATGAAAGTTGAACTTATCGAAAAGGCTGCTCAGATTGTAGGCGACAACCAGCTGCTGGTCAACATCGTTTCCAAGCGCGTGCAGCAGCTCAACCACGGCTCTGACCCCTACATCGTGACCACTCCTGAAATGCAGTGTGGCGATATCGCTCTCACGGAGATTATTGAGGGCAAAATCACCTGGCACGAGATGACTGAGGAAGAACTTGCCGCCAGCCGTGGTGAGGCTGTGGAGGCAGACCCCTTTGCCGAGCTGGCTGAGTCTGCTGCTCCTGCCGAGCCGGATACCCTCACCATTACACCGGATCTGTAAAGATTCTCCCCGGAAAATTTTCTGCGCGACCCGGCAAGCTTATCCATCGGCAGCGCCGGGTCGCCTTGTCTCAACTCCATCCCACCATACCCATGGCCAAGAAACCCGCCCCGCAGAGCAACCTCATCGCCAGCAACAAGAAGGCAGGCCGTGATTATGAAATCATGGGCCGGCACGAGTGTGGCATCGAGCTGCGCGGTACAGAGGTCAAATCCATCCGCGCCGGCAAGGTGAATGTGGCAGATGCCTTCGCCCGTGTGGAAAAGGGGCAGATTTTCCTCTATGGCTGCGATGTGCAGCCCTGGGAAACTGCCGGCAAGTGGTTCCAGCACGAAGCCAAGCGCCCCCGCCGCCTTCTCATGCACAAGCGCGAGATTCTGAAGCTGGAGATTCAGCAGGCGCAGAAAGGTTTTGCGCTCCCCCTGCTGCGCCTTTACTGGAAAGATGGCAAGGTGAAGGCCGAAATCGGCATCGGCCGCGGTAAGACTCACCGCGACCAGCGCTATGACCTCAAGGCCCGCGCCGAAATGCGCGAAGTGCAGCGCGAGGTAGCGCGCTTCAATAAGGCACGTTGGTAATGGTGACATGTTGAATGTAGAATTTTAAATGTTGAATGTATAAAGTACCGTTCGCTGCGCTCACATGGAGAAGAGGATGAACAGAGAGGAAATGTACGAGCGAACCATGCAATTCTCCGTCCGGGTGGTGCGTATGGTGAAATCAATGCCGCGCGGAATTGCAGAGGATGTTATTGCAAAGCAGCTTACCAAAAGCGCGACTTCCATTGGCGCTAATTACCGGGAAGCCTGCCATGGTAAATCTCCGGCAGATTTTGTATCGAAATTGAAAATTTGCGAAGGCGAGGCAGACGAAACACTTTATTGGCTACAGTTGCTGGTGAATACCGATGTGATGAAAGCCTGTAGGATGCAGGCGCTCATTGACGAGGCCCGTGAATTTGTGGCCATGTTTACTGCTGGTACAAAATCTTTCAAATTCAATTCATAGGTGAGCAAATCGAACGGAATTTAATACATTCAAAATTCTACATCCTACATTCAACATTTCTATGAATCTCCGCGGTCTAGTCCTCGATTATCTCCACTCCTTGCAAGCGCGAGGGGTGCAGAAGCTGGCTGTGGATGATGATGCGCGCGGCATTCTGCGTAACTGGATGCTGGCGGCGAAGCGCGGTTACCAGCCTGTGCCTGTGACAATGCCGGTGCAGCAACAGCAGGCTGTACCCGCACCTGAGGCGGTGGGCGAGCCCGCCCCGAAGCTGGACGTGAACCTGGATGAACCAGTGGCAACCGAGCCCCAGGTGCAGGAAGAGGAGATACCGTTCTTCCGCCCCGGCGGCAGCAATGCCGAGGAAGCCTGGGCTAATATGCGGCGTCTGCTGCCCGCCTGGGCGCCGCTGCGCCAGCTGGGTACGCTGCGAGAGAAGGTGGTGCTGCCGCAGGGCAATACCAGTGCTGATATCGTTTTTGTGGGCGATGCCCCCGGTTATCACGATGAAAAGGCGGGGCTCCCCTTCCAGGGCGATGCCGGCGGCAAGCTGGACGGCATGCTCAAGGCCATGGGGCTTACGCGCGAGCAGGTCTATATCACGCAGCTGGTCAAGTTCCGCCCGGCGCAGCCGCGCCAGACGCTTAATACCCGCCCGCCCAGTGATAAGGAGCTGCTGTTCAGCCGCCCGGTGGTGGATTTTGAAATGCGGCTGGTGCAGCCCCGCGTGATTGTGGCTCTGGGGGTCATTGCCGCCCGTGGTTTGCTGCAGCAGGGGAATCTGCCCCTGGCTGCCTATCAGGAACGCACCTGGGAGTTTAACGGTATTCCCGTGGTGGTGACTCACCACCCCAGCTACCTGCTGCGCACCAGTGACCTGGGCGAACGCCGCCGCCTGTGGGAGGAGATGCTCCACGTCATGGAAATGGCCGGCCTGCCCATCAATGATAAGCAGCGCGGGTATTTCCTGCCGAAGGCTTGAAGGGGATTAGCCAACCTGTATAGTAGTTTTATCGGCTGAATTAGCCGATAAATGGGTGATGAGTGTCTTGCCTGATGAGGTAAAGCGTCCAATTTTTCAGCTCTCAGTAGAGGCCGTATCGTCTGCCTGCGGTTTGCGGGGCTTGTAGCTGGTCAGCTTGGTCTTTTTGCGCTTTTTCGGGGCAAAGTATTCCGGGTGGGCGGCAGCCCAGGCTTCGTAGAGGTCGGGGCGGTTTGCCTTGGTGCGCTCGATGGATTTTTCAAGCTTCCATTCCTCGATGGCCTTGTGATTGCCGGAGAGGAACACGGGGGGGACTTCCATGCCGCGGAACACATTCGGCTTGGTGTAAGCAGGGGCTTCCAGCAGGCCATTGGAGAAGGATTCCTCCACGCTGCTGCGGTCATCGCCCAGGGCACCGGGCAGCAGGCGCGCAATGGCATCGATGACCACCACGGCGGCAATAGCGCCGTTGGTGAGGATGTAGTCACCGATGGAGATTTCCATGTCCACCAGCGTATCAATCACACGCTGGTCCACGCCCTCGTAATGCCCGCAGAGGAAGATGTAGTGGGCATCGCCACCCTCCATGCAGGGGGCGGCCAGTTCCTCAGCCACGGGCTGGCGGAAGACACGCCCCTGCGGGGTCATGAGGATGACTCGGGTGTTCTCCTGGCGCAGTTCCTCAATGGCCTCGAAGATGGGCTCGCACTTCATGAGCATGCCCTGGCCACCGCCGCAGAGGTAGTCATCTGTGCGGCGGTATTTATCGTGCGTCCAGTCGCGCAGCTGGTGGGCGCGCACTTCGATGAGCCCGGCCTCGGCCGCGCGTCCCATGATGCTCTGGGACAGCGGCACGGAGATGAGCTCAGGGAAAAGAGTGAGAACGTCTATTTTTAACATGGTTAAAAGTACGAATTACGAAGTACGAAGTATGAAGTTCCGCTCGCTGACGCTCGCATGATTTTACTTCGTACTTCGTACCTTGTACTTAAGCATTGGCGTTATGGCGCAGCATGGCTTCCACGTAGCCGTCGATGTTGCCGTCCATCACGTCCTGGATGTTGCCGCATTCGAAGCCGGTGCGCAGGTCCTTCACCATCTGGTAGGGCTGGAACACGTAGGAACGAATCTGGTTGCCCCAGGCAATATCACCCTTTTCGGAGTACTGGCGGTCAGCCTCGGCGCGCTTGCGGTCTTCCTCCAGCTGGATGAGGCGGGCCTTGAGCATGCGCATGGCTTCTTCGCGGTTGCGCAGCTGGGAGCGCTGGGTCTGGCAGGCCACGATGATGCCGGTGGGCAGGTGGGTAAGACGCACGGCGGTTTCCACCTTGTTCACGTTCTGGCCGCCCTTACCGCCGGAGCGGTAGGTGTCCATCTTCACATCGGCTTCCTTCACCTCGATTTCGATGTCGTCGGAGATATCCGGGGTGGCATCCAGCGAGCAGAAGGAGGTGTGGCGCTTGCCGGCGGAGTCAAAGGGGCTCATGCGCACCAGACGGTGAATGCCGCGCTCGTTCTTGAGGTAGCCGTAGGCGTATTCGCCGTCAATCTTGATGGTCACGGAGCGGATACCGGCTTCATCGCCATCGGTGCTTTCCATGATTTCGGTGTTGAAACCGTGGCGTTCGCAGTAGCGCAGGTACATGCGCAGCAGCATGCTGGCCCAGTCGCAGGCCTCGGTGCCACCGGCACCGGCGTGGATGGTCACATAGCAGCCGGCGTTGTCGTGCGGACCGTTCAAGAGGGTGAGCAGCTCGAATTCTTCCAGACGCTTGAACCAGGCATCGTATTCGCTCTTGGCTTCCGGTGCCATGTCGGAGTCTTCAGCGGCCATTTCCACGGCCACTTCCACATCCTCCAACCCGCTTTCCAGCGAGCGGAACTGCTCCAGGCGGCGCTTGAGCGGGTTCACCTCGTTCATGAGGGCGCGGGCAGCCTCCGGGTTATCCCAGAAATCCGGGGCGCTCATGCGCTCATCCAGTTCTGCTACTTTAGATTCAAGGCTTCCGAGGTCAAAGATAGCTCCCGAGCTCGGAAAGACGGGAGCGCATGGCTTCCGTGTCGAGCGCCGAGAGATCGATATTGGCGGTCTGGTTCTCCATAACGCGCGGGAGTATACAGGCTTTCCCCCTGCCTGTCAATCTAAATAACACAGCCTGCAAAGGCTGTGTTATTTCATCCTGCCCGCAGGGCAGGATTTCATGCGCAGCGTAAGCTGCGCTTTCATACCCTTGCGCAGCAAGGGTAATTCATCCTGCTGCGCAGCGGCAGGATTTCATACACGCCAACGGCGTGTAATTCATTGAGCCCCGCGTCAGCGGGGCGACTTCCTCAAGGCTGCAGAACAGCGTATACCCGTGGCTGGGAAGCAGTCGGTCGCTGGACGCTCCCTCAATGAAATCCTTTGCTGGCGCAAAGGATGAAATCACCTGCCGGGGATGAAATGCGGCTGACGCCGCATGAAATACACGCTTGGTGGCGGGTATGTAACTTATACGCCCGTTCTACCAGCGAGGGCACGCATCACGGTGATGGCATCGGCATGTCCCAGGCCGGCGCCGGCGGGCATGCCCTGGGCCAGGCGGGTGCAGCGGCAGGGGAGTTTGCTCAGTTGCTCGGCCAGGTAGAGGGCGGTGGCTTCGCCCTCCACATCGCTGCCCACGGCCAGGATGACCTCGCAACCGGGGTGCGCCTGCACGCGCTGGAGGAGCTTTTCAATGGCCAGGTCCTCGGGCATGATGCCGTCGAGCGGGGAAATCTTGCCGCCCAGGCAGTGGTAGAGTCCGCGGTATGTGCCACAGCGCTCGATGGGGAGCACATCGGTGGGCTGTTCCACCACGCAGAGCAGGGAGGAATCGCGGGTGGGGTCGTCGCAGGCGGTGCAGCGGCATCCCTTTTCGGCAAAGAAGCCGCATTCCGGGCAGTTGCCCACGGTTTCGGCCGCTGTGGTGAGGGTGCCGGCCAGCTGGCGGGCCTCATTGCGCCCTTGCTGCAGGAACCAGAGAGCAAGCCGCTCCGCTCCGCGCGTGCCCACACCGGGCATGCGTTTGAGGGCGGCTATCATGTCGAGCACGGGGCGGGGGTAGTCCTGGGCTTTCATGCGCGGCGGTGGATGAGATGCAGGATTTCAGACCCCAGCCAGCAGGCCAGGGCGCAGA
>JAFZGH010000008.1 GCA_017555465.1 Akkermansia sp.
AGCTCGTGTTTCAGCCGTCCCTTTGAATGCCCCGCCCCCGGTGCCCGTGTGCTGCTGGAGCCGCGTTTTGTGGGGGAGCAGGCGGAATACGCTGTGGAGAACGGCCAGGCCTGGCTGGATACCAGGGCCTGCACTTCCCGCCTGGAGTACGAGCCGCTGGAGCTTGAGCCCGGCACGTACAGCGTGCGTGTGTTTTACAGCAACGCGACCGCCTCCCTGCGCGATGGTGATACCTGCGCCCTGCGCGAATTGATGGTGGACGGCGTTTCTGCCGGGGTGATGCTGCTTCCGCACAACACGGAGGCCGGTTGCTGGGAGGTTTACGCACGCTCGGCGGCACTGGTGGTGCAGGTGGAGGCAGCGAGGCTGCACTCCTTCTCGCTCTGTTACACCCCGCGCTGCCGCAATGCGAATGGCGAGCTGAACCAGTGCATGGTGCGCCAGCTCGAAATCACGCGTGTTCGATAGATAAACGTTTTTTGCGGCGGATTAATGTTTTGATATAGGATATCATGTAGTGTGTCAGTGCGCACATGATGAGAACAAAAGTTAGTCTGATTGGAACGGATATTACTTTAGGAATGAACTTTGCACTGCCGAAAATCATTATCTGTATCTGATTGAAAATCTGGACGAACAACATGTGTGCGCACAGTATAGTCAGGGATATTCGTCCAAAATAAGCAAAAAAACGGCAGATAAATGTCTTTTCCACCAGTATAAAGAAAGAGGAATAAGCGGCAGTTCCCAATATGCCAATCAGGGAGAAAAGAAGAACGCTGGCTATCCCTAAATCGCCATACTGACGGATGGAGATGTTAATTGTTCCGTTAATGCGCACTAGTAATATGTAAAAGATGCCAGAAGCCAGGAGTAGCAGTATACATTGTTGACGGGTTAGAGATATGTTTTTCAGCCGGTATCCAATATAGATGAGCAGTGATGTTATGAACACTGTATCGGTACTCCATGGCAGGAGAATCGGGCAAAAGGTTAGAACGCAGGATACAACAAAATAAAGCAAAATAAGTAGGGGACACCAACGCTGTTTAATTTTCAGCAAAGGTAACAATACAGCATATGATATTGCAAGGCTGGTTAGAAACCACAAAGGCTGGGCGCCAGGGGGGAAGAGTCGTATAGAGGTTTCTGTCAAAACGGGGCTTAGTGTAAATCTTGAATAGGCGATGCCGCTTATCCATGTTACGACTTGGGTGTAGTTGGGAGTGCTTATGGCGCAAGCGCCGAACAGGTAGATAAGAGACCACGCAATGTATGGTATCAGAAGCTGTTTCCATTTGCGAATCAGTCCTCCCTTTTTTTCAATATACACATAACCAGAGGCCAGGAAGAATAATTGCATGTAGCAGGCTGTTAAGTATTTGTGAAGATGAGGAATGGCTCCTGAATGCGACATGATTACAAGGATGATGGCTACTCCTTTGATGGCATCAAGCCATTGTTTGCGGGGAAGGGTGGCAGGATGATTTGGACACTCAGACATATCAGGCGCGCCGAGTATATCGTTTTTCTAATGCGATGACAAGAATAATAGGGCGTAAATAATTAAATAACAATGAAAAACAAGAGGAAGGATGCAGGAGATAATTGCGAGAGAATGATACTGTAAATAATATTATGGCTTTATTGTTAATGCAGTTGGATGTTCGCATTAGAAATGCGATAGACATAAGCCTGGTAAACAAAAATCCCACCCGGTATATGCCGGGTAGGATAGGTGGAAATATGTGACTAAGGGTTACTTCAGCAACTCATCCACGAGGTATTCGCCGGTAATCATCCAGTAGCGCATGGTGAGGCCTGCCAGGAAGGCCAGGGCCAGAATGGCGATGACGTACAGACGGCGGAGTACGATGTGCAGCGGGCTGTCCTCCTCGGTGAATTCGGCTACGGAATGAAGCCCCTGCCGCCCGGTTTTCTTTTTCTTCTTCTTTTTCTTTTTTTCGGGTTCTGCCGGTTCTTCGTCTGCGGCTTCTTCTGCCTCTGCTGCGGGGGCTTCCTCCACTACCGGAGCGGTTTCCACCACCGCATCGTTATACATCAGCATGGCGCTGCCCAGGTTGTACACCGCGTGGGGAACAAGCACGGCGGCCTCGGTGGGCTGCCCTTCGGCCAGCAGGGTGGCTTCCGGAGCGGCGGCAGAAATCACATAGCCCTCCGGCTGCAGGGAAATCATGCAATGCTGCGGGAGCAAGTCTGCAATGTGGGGCAGGGAGATGGAGCAATCCTCTGCGCTGCCGATAAGCAGCACAGAACCATCTTCCGGGAGCTGGTAGCGGAAGTCGTTGCCGGTGGAATCGATGATGTCGATGTAGGCCATGGGGTAAGTAAAGAGTTGAACGTTTTTATTGCGGCAGGGCAGCCAGGATTTCCTGCACGATGAGGTCTTCTGCCACCAGGCGTCCCTTGCCACAGGTGCCGCAGGCCAGCATGCCATCTTCCGCCGGGCCGATGATGCGGTGCTGCGGGCGGGCGGCCAGGGTGGCCGCATTGGCCTGAGTGGCGGGGTGTTCCCACATCAAGCCGTTCATGGCGGGGAAGATGAGCACCGGGCCACGGTAGGCCAGGTACAGGCTGGTGAGGGCATTCGGGCACTGGCCGTGCGCCATGCAGGCCATGGTGTTGGCTGAGGCGGGGACAATGGCCAGCACATCAGCCCGCTGGGCCAGGTCGATATGCACGGGAACCCAGCTGCCTGTTTCGTCCTCAAAAGTGGTGATGACCGGGTTGCGCGAAAGCGTCATGAGCGTGAGCGGGGTCACAAACTCCAGCGCAGCTGGGGTGCACACGCAGTGCACCTCATGCCCCAGCTTGACGAGGCGCGAGGCCACGCCTGCGGCCTTGTAGGCAGCGATGGAACCGCAGACTCCCAGTACGATGGTGGCCATGACGCTTTCGGTTGGTGCAAGGCTTGTTTATCAGCAGGCGGCGGGGTCGAACTCCACAATCATGTTGATTTCCACCGCCACACCCAGCGGCAGGCTGGGCACGCCCACGGCAGAGCGCGTGTGCGCAGCTTCCGGGCCCAGCAGCTCCACCAGCAGGTCGGAGGCGCCGTTGAGCACCTTGGCCTGGTCGGTGAAATCGGGTGTGCAGTTCACAAAACCGTTCACGGCCACAATCTTGCGCAGCGGGGCAAAGCTGCCCAGCTCGGCCTGAATCACGGCCAGGCGGTTCAGGATGGCAGCCTGGGCGGCGCGCTGGCCGTCTTCAATGCTGACCTCGGCCCCCAGTTTGCCGTAAATGGCCACATCGCCGTTGATGGAGATGCCGCCGGAAAGATGCAGGTAATTGCCCGTGCGGATGCACTGCACATAAGAGCCTACGGGAGCGGGAGCGGGGTTGAGCTTCAGCCCCTTCTTTTCAAGTGCTTCAAAGTTGAATTCCATAGAAATATAGTGGTGTGTTCCTGTTGGTGTCCAGCATACACTGCCGGAGTCGCCTTGGCAAGGAAAAACAAAGAAGCCCGGCAAGTTGACTTGCTGGGCTTCCTTACTCCGGCGGTTGGGATCGAACCAACGACCTAATGATTAACAGTCATCCGCTCTTCCGCTGAGCTACGCCGGATTTTGCTTTCCCCGTTACCGGGGTGCGGGCAGATATTACTACTTTGCCCGCCGTATTGCAAGTCTTTTTTGAAAGAAAAATCAAATTTTGTTGCAAAATGTCGCCCGGAAAGGGTAAAATGAGCTTATGCAAGCCCAGACTCCGCATCCTTGGACCCTCCGTTTCTCGTTTTTTGGCATTCCTGTGAGCATTCACCCGATGTCCTGGGTGGTGCTGGCGCTGCTGGGCGGCGCGTTCGGGGTGAGCACGAGTGAGGATCTGACCCAGACGCTGATTTTCATGGTCGCAGGCATGCTGTGCCTGCTGGTTCATGAGTTCGGCCATGCCTTCACCGGGCGCGCCACGGGTGCCCTGGTGGAGGGCATTGAGATTGCCGGTATGGGCGGTACTACTTCATTTCTGACCCTGCCGCAGCAGCGCTGGCGTTACCTGCTGGTGGTGCTGGCGGGGCCGCTGGCCTCGCTGGTGCTCTGTGGTGTGTTCGGGCTGGTGTTCGGTCTGCATCTGGGCAATGCCTGGGCGGGGGTGCGCTATGCGTACCTGATGCCCTGGGTGGATTACCTGCCCTTGGATTTGCAGCAGCAGATTGCGCTGGGCTTGTTCTCGAACCCGATTCCTGCCAAGCTGCTGGAGTTCTATGGCGTGGGGATGCTGGTGTGCTTCTGGTGGAGCGTGTTCAACCTGCTGCCCATCTTTCCGCTCGACGGCGGAAAATTCCTGGGTTCCCTGCTGAAGAATTACCTGGTGCCCTGTGTGCTGGGGCTGGTGCTCAGCATCGGGCTGGCTCTCTGGGCCGTGCTGGAAGCCCAGTGGTTCAACATGCTGATTCTGGGCTACCTGGCCTTTATCAACTGGCAGTACCTGCGCGTTTTCCGGAAAAAGAAGTAAGCGGCGCAGCTCATTATTGAAGCATGGGACTTCAGTCCCATGTTCCGCTGACGCTATGAATCAGCTGGACTGAAGTCTCGCGCTCCGACAGTTTTTTTACACCGCGGCGCTGCGCTGTTTAAGCAGGTGGTCGCAGAGGACGAGCCAGGCCATGGCTTCCACCACGGGCACGGCGCGGGGCAGCACGCAGGGGTCGTGTCGACCCTTGCCACGCAGGGTGGCGGCCTCGCGGGCGTCGTTCACGGTTTCCTGCTCTATCATGAGGGTGGCGGTGGGCTTGAAGGCCAGGCGCAGGTTGATGTCCTCGCCATTGGAAATGCCGCCCTGAATACCGCCGGAGTTGTTGGTTCTCGTGCGTACGCGTTCACCCTCCATGTAGAAGGGGTCGTTGTGCTCGCTGCCTTTCAGCAGGGGGGCTGCAAAGCCGCTGCCCACCTCAAAGCCCTTGCAGGCCGGAATGCTCAGCATGGCATGTGCCAGGGTGGCCTCCAGCTTGTCGAACACCGGGTCGCCCAGCCCCACCGGGCAGTTGCGCACCGTGCAGGCCACCACGCCGCCCAGGGAATCTCCGGCGTTGCGTGCTTCGCGGATGGCGGCGGCCATCTGCTCTGCCGTGGCGGCATCGGCCGTGCGGACGATGTTGGATTCAATAGCGGCGGCTGTTACTTCTGCCGCCGGGGTGGGGCAGGTGATGCTGTGTACCTGCTGCACCCAGGCCAGAACCTCCACTTGCGGACAGATTGCGTGCACTACGGCGCGTGCCACCGCACCTGCGGCCACGCG
>JAFZGH010000069.1 GCA_017555465.1 Akkermansia sp.
GGCTTTGCGCCTCCGCACCTCGCCCTTCGGGCTCGTGCTACGGCACAAAGCCGCCGCGCGGCACATTAGACTTGCATCATAGCAAATAAAATGATACAAGACTCACGCGCAAAAGTGTAACCTATGTAGTTGAACTAAAGTGTTACCCATGTGAGTGGCGCGCCATTACCCTCCATACCCCTCCCCTCGCAGTCGTGTACCGCTGCACCCTCTTCTCCGCCGCCGATGAAACCGGTATAAGCTACAACACTGATGACTGGGCTCAAGCCTCCGCGCTCGAGCTCCTGGCCGAAGAACCCTACGCCACCTTCCTCCACCGCGACACCGCCGCCGACCTCCGCAACATCCTTGCCGCAGCAGGTCTGAACCCAGCCCGCGCAAGGCAATACGAAGACAGCGACGGAAAAGCGGTAGTTGTTGCTCTCTAAACGAGCGACCGTTCATAAACAGGGCAATTTTCATATTCAACAGTCATTACAACGAATAGTTTACATGGCTACACAAACAAGTTGCTCGCAATGTATAAAATAAGTTTCTACAACATGCTCAGGCCTACTCCATTTCTCAAAAAAATAGTTCATACGATGACTATATTAATCGTTTTAAAAGACAATTTACGCTTGTGTTGATTCGAACAGAAGGTAGAATATAGGTAATAAAATTGAATACCCCTCCACTTTCATCCATATGCTGAACTTTGAAAAAATAAAACAAGACTTTGACAATTTACTACTCCGTATCATCTCACCCGACAATTTACCTAAAACCATCTTCCACTACACAAGCGCTGATGGACTAAGTGGTATATTAAGCAATGCCCAACTATGGTTCACCAGATGGGACAGTCTAAATGATACAAGTGAGCATAGATATATTCATTCACTCATAAAAACATGTCTTGATGAGCTTAATCTTGATGATAGTTATACTAAATATCTTCATGCTCTTAACGAGACTTTCCTATCATTCAAACAAGATAACGCCAACATACAAATAGATAAAAACATCTATTTGGCATCATTCTCATCTAACGGAGACTCAGTTCCCATGTGGACATATTATACAAAATCGGCTCAAAATAACGGATACTGCATCGGATTTGATTCCAATTTTTTACGCGAGTCTTTTAACGAAACGAACTTCTCAATTGCTCCTGTCATCTATAGTGAGAACATACAAAAAGAAATAATTATAAACTTCATTAAAATCCTGTATTCTATCTTCGAGCACATACAAAATGAGGCCGAACATGCAAATTATGCAAGAGCCTGTTTTCAGGACTATTTTGAGTATTTTTCTACGAAGATAGGATGCTTCTTCAAACTTCCAGAATTTCAACACGAGCAGGAAATTCGAATTCAAATAAGAATCGATTCAAAGCAAGCCATAGAGAAAAATGAAATCAAAATACGCACATCAAACGGCCTCCTTATCCCGTATATTTCAATCCCTATAAAAAAAGAATCCATAACAGAAATTACATCTTCTCCAACATTAGAAGCTTCAGCCGCATACAATGGCATAAGAACAGCAGCAACATTATACGGATACTCAGTTGACATCAAACATTCCAAACTTCCCCTTCGAAACATCTAAGCATGAACAATAACGCAACAGATTCTAAATTAAAAGAATTAGAATCCTATATTTCCTTTTATGAACATCTCGCCGATAGATCCTCCAATTTCATATCTCCAAATGTACATCCACTCATAAATGTGGATCGCTATTTCTACATGAGTCTTTCACATACACTTGACTCTATCCGATATGCTCTTGAAAAAGGGCACGCAAGTGATGCATGGACACTCTTGCGCAAGTATCATGATACGATTATCACAAATATCGTCTACGATTTGGAGCTTGATGAAAAAAAGTTTGACTTCTTTTCAGAACCGACGACCACTCATAAGTGGTTTACAAAAGGAGAAAAAGGCAAGCTCTTTAAATATTCCAAGTTTGTTCAAAAAATTGCCGGCTCAGAAAAAACTAGCGAAATCTTTCAACTAACGTACGACCAGACTCTTCACGATGGAATCAGAGATAGGTGCAACAACAATGCTCACATTAATTATTTCTACAATCTACTCAGAAACGACCCTGATTTGTATGTGAATCGGGAAAGGAAATGGCTTCAACGCTTCCTAATCGATGTAAAAGAGTTATTTGTGTTTCATATATGCCTAACCTTTATCCTGCATGAAGTTTATATGCTTGCGGAGGACTACCTCGACTATTTAGAATTCAACATGCCCCCTCCTCCCGGTTGTGACACATGGCCTGATATGAAATTCCAAGCAATTCTGTACAACGTCATTGAGCCATACAATCCAGAGGCAGCAAATTATCTGAGAAAAAACACTATACTCGATTTAGATAAAACCTTCGACGATTAGTACCGTGGCTTCTCAAAAGAATACGTACTTTCTAGCATAAATTAGGTTAGACTTATAATACTTACATCCCTATTTGGGATGTCTTTGGTTCTCCCTGCTCTATCCTTTTCGCAATTTCTCTTGCAAGCGCTTCCTGTTCAGCTTTTGCTCTCTGTTCGCGGGCAGCACTAGCAGCGTGATGAATTCCCTGTTTAGCACCTTCAGCCAGGAAATCGACTAAGTCACACCATTCTTCCTCCTCCTTATCAATAGAGTCAGATATCCTGTTATTTATTGCTGATTTCTCCGCAAACTTCTCAATAGGATTCTGGTAGAGCGTGTAATCAATGGTTGTCTTCAGAATTCTTGCCGTCTGGGCGGTGATTCCTTTTTCGTTATTTATTTGGTTATTGTTCATTTTTTAGGTGTTGGGGTTTGTAATTTGGAATGCAGAAACCTACTTATTCACGAAGCAAGTGAAAGAGGGATTCTTCTTTCCTTGGCGGCATTCTAGCACGTTTTTTGACGCTGTCTATACAAACTTTCGTCTTTCAGAAAAACAATTATTTACATCCATTTCAACAGCCCTTTTCACCGGGAAAAGCGGGGTGGAGGCGCGAGGCAGGAAGAGCGATGAGCAACGGCGCGAGGGATACTTTGCAGTGGGCTTCTGGGGCGCGTGAGAGGGACTAAGGGCGGGTTAGAGTCAGCTTCCCAAGGAAGGGGGCGCAAACGCGGTCTGAGGGGCGCTGGGGGCTTGGGGAGGGGTACAGGCGGGGTGTATGCAAGATGCCCGGCATTGCGGAGGGGCAATGCCGGGCATGAGAGTTTTTTGCTTTAGCAGGTGGCTTTAGTCATCTGCACCCACGGAGAGGGTGTCATCGGGCAGCGGGAGTTCCTCGTCGTCCATGTAGGTGGCACGGGGAATGGGGGTTGCGCCCTCGGCGGGTTCCACCACGATGTTGCGGTACTGGGAGAAGCCGGTACCAGCGGGGATGAGGTGACCCAGGATGACGTTTTCCTTGAAGCCTTCCAGCATATCCACCTTGCCCAGGGTGGCAGCCTCGGTGAGGACGCGCGTGGTGTCCTGGAAGGAGGCGGCGGAGATGAAGGAGTCGGTCTTGAGGGAGGCCTTGGTGATGCCCAGGAGGATGGGCTCGCAGTCTGCCGGACGGCCATGCTGCTCCACGGTCTCCTTGTTGATGCGGGAGAGGGTGGTGCGGTCGACTTCGTCGCCCCAGAGGAGGCCGGTGTCGCCGGGGTCCTTGACGCGTACCTTGCGGAGCATCTGGGAAACGATGATTTCGACGTGCTTGTCGTTGATTTCCACACCCTGGACGCGGTAGACCTGCTGCACCTTGTTGACGAGGTGTTCCTGCAGGGCTTCCTTGCCGCAGATGCGGAGGATTTCATCGGAGGCTTCGGAGCCGTCGGACAGGGGTTCACCGGCGCGTACGTAGTCACCGTCGTGGACGATGATGTGGCGGTCCATGGGCACGAGGTGCTTGATGGAGATGGTGCCCTCGTACTCATCGCTGTTCTGCAGCTTGGAGGAGCGCTTGCGGGTCTTGGTGGCGGCTTCCTTGGCAGCGGCGTCGCGGTAGATGGTGACGACCTTCTTGCCGCGGATCATGGCGTCGTCGATGGCGACGATACCGTCCATTTCGGCCAGGGTGCAGGTGTCCTTCGGGCGGCGGGCTTCGAAGAGCTCGGCCACGCGGGGAAGACCACCGGTAATGTCGTTTGTCTTCTGCACCTTGCGGGGAGTCTTGGCCAGCTGAGTACCGGCGGCAATCTTCTGCTTGTTGTTCACCACGAGGTAGGCACCGGTGGGGATGGCGTACACCTTGGGCTTGTCCTTGTCGGAGCCGGGCTTGGCGGTGTGCACGATGACGCGCGGGGCGAGGTCCTGGCGGTGGTCGATGATGACGGTAGTACCCTTACCGGATTCGGTGTGACCGGTCTCGGTGCGGCAGGTAATGCCTTCAATCATGTCCTGGAATTCCACGGTACCGCCTACATCGGCGATGACGGGAATGGCGAAGGGATCCCATTCGGCGATGACTGCACCGGCCTCGATGGCGGCGCCGTCCTTGACGCGAAGCACGGCACCCATGGTGAGGGAGTAGGATTCGAGTTCCTTACCCTCGGCGTCGTAGATCTTCACGCCGCCGTTCTTGCAGAGCACGACCATGTTGCCGTTTTCGTCCTCTACGCAGCGGTCGCGCAGGTTTTCGTCGTAAATGACGGTACCGTTGCTCTTGGCGGTGTATTCGGGACGGCTGGCAGCTGCGGTAGCCGTACCACCCACGTGGAAGGTACGCATGGTGAGCTGGGTACCGGGTTCACCGATGGACTGGGCAGCGATGATACCCACGGCTTCACCGACCTTGACGCTCTGGCCGGTGGCCAGGTTGAGGCCGTAGCACTTGGCGCAGCAGCCCTTGGAGAGGTCGCAGGTGAGCACGGAACGCACCTTCACCTTCTCGATACCCACCTTCTCGATGCGCTTGGCGGCTTCGTCGGTGATGATTTCGTTCTTGGCTACGATGAGTTCGCGAGTGGTCGGATCGTAGATATCGTCGCAGGTCACGCGGCCGTAGATACGCTGGGCCAGGGAGGCGATTTCGTCTTCACCGTCAAAGATGGCGGTCATGGTGATGCCGTTCTCGGTGCCGCAATCCAGATCGCGCACAATCACGTCCTGGGCCACGTCCACGAGCTTACGGGTCATGTAACCGGAGTCAGCGGTCTTAAGAGCGGTGTCAGCCAGACCCTTACGGGCACCGTGGGTGGAAATGAAGTATTCCAGCACGGAGAGACCTTCGCGGAAGTTGGAGGTAATGGGGCGTTCGATAATTTCGCCGGAGGGCTTGGCCATAAGACCACGCATACCGGAGAGCTGCTTAATCTGAGCCTTGTTACCACGGGCGCCGGAGTCGACCATCATGTAGAGCGGGCTGGCCACGGCAGAACCTTCGTTGAATTCCAGCTTGGTGTAGAGTTCCTTCTGGATGGCATCGGTAGCGGAGGACCAGATGTTAATCACCTTTTCATAGCGTTCGCCGTTGGTGATAAGACCTTCCTCGTACTGCTCGGTCACCTTGGCAACCTCTTCGTATGCGTTGGAAATCACGCCGTCCTTGTTCTCGGGCACCACCATGTCCACGATACCGATGGAGCAACCGGAGCGGGTAGCTTCCTTATAGCCGAGGGACTTGAGGGCGTCGAGGGTTTCGACGGTCTTCTTCTGGCCGCAGGTCTGGTAGCAGCGCCAGATGATGTCACCGAGCTGCTTCTTACCCACGTTGCGGTTGATGTAACCGATCTCATCCGGCCAGATTTCGTTGAAACGCACGCGGCCGGCAGTGGTCACGATGGTCTTGCGGCCCACGTTCTCCTGGTTGTAGGCAAGCTTGTCGAACTCGGCGCCGGTCTTGCCGTAATCCGGGTTCTTGAGGCGGATCCATTCGTGGTAGCCAATCTTGCGGGCAGCAATGGCGAACTCCACTTCGGAGATGGATTCGAAGAGGGGCAGCAGGTCCTGGTTATCCTGATGTTCCTTGACTTCCTTGGCACGGGTGTGCGTGAGGTAGTAGGAACCCAGAATGATATCCTGAGACGGCGTGCAGATGGGCTTGCCGGAGGCCGGGGAGAAGATGTTGTTGGGAGCCAGCATGAGGAGGCGGGCCTCCAGCTGGGCTTCCACGCTGAGCGGAACGTGCACAGCCATCTGGTCACCGTCGAAGTCAGCGTTGTAACCGGTACACACGAGCGGGTGCAGACGGATAGCGGAACCTTCGATAAGCACAGGCTCGAAAGCCTGGATGGAGAGGCGGTGCAGCGTAGGAGCACGGTTCAGGAACACCGGGTGGCCCTTGGTCACTTCTTCCAGGATATCCCAGACGATGGCTTCCTTGCGGTCAATCATCTTCTTGGCAGAGCGCACGGTGTGCACATAGCCGAGTTCCTTGAGGCGGTGGATGATGAAGGGTTCGAACAGGCTCAGGGCCATCTTCTTGGGAAGACCGCACTGGTTCATCTTCAGGTTCGGACCAATCACAATCACGGAACGGCCGGAGTAGTCCACACGCTTACCGAGCAGGTTCTGACGGAAGCGGCCGCTCTTGCCCTTCAGCATATCGGACAGAGACTTGAGCGGGCGGTTGCCGGCGCCAGTCACGTGGCGGCCGTGGCGGCCGTTGTCGAACAGGGCGTCCACAGCTTCCTGGAGCATGCGCATTTCGTTGCGCTTAATCACCTCAGGAGTCTGAAGAGCGGCCAGCTCGCGCAGACGGTTGTTACGGTTGATGACGCGGCGGTACAGGTCGTTCAGGTCGCTGGTGGCGAAACGGCCACCGGGCAGCGGAACGAGGGGACGCAGGTCCGGGGGAATCACCGGCAGGGTGGTGAGCACCATCCACTCCGGCTTGCAGCCGCTGGTGCGGAAGCCCTGCACGAGCTGCAGGCGCTTGGCCAGCTTACGCTTGTTCTGCTTGGAGTTGGTCTTCTCCATCTCCTGGCGCAGCTCGTCCACGAGGGCATCCAGGTCGATGGTGGCCAGCAGGCGCTGGATAGCGGCGGCACCCATGGCTGCTTCGGGAGCGTCATCGCCGTAGTCGTCCACGAGTTCGTCGTATTCCTCCTCGGTCAGAATCTGGCCGCGTTCGATACCGGCCACGTCGCGGGGGTCGATGACGATGTAGTCCTCGTAGTAAATCACGCGCTCCAGGTCACGGGCGGTGAGGTCGAGCATGAGGCCGATGCGGCTGGGCATGCACTTGTAGAACCAGATGTGGGTTACCGGCACAGCCAGGTTGATGTGGCCCATGCGTTCACGGCGCACACGGGAGGAAGTCACCTCCACGCCGCAGCGGTCACAGACCATGCCCTTGTTCTTGGCGCGCTTGTAGCGGCCGCAGGAGCACTCCATGTCGCGGGTCGGGCCGAAGATGCGTTCGCAGAACAGACCGCCCTTTTCAGGCTTGAAGGTGCGGTAGTTAATCGTCTCGGGGTTCTTGACCTCGCCGCTGGACCAGCTCAGGATGTCATCCGGGCTGGCCACGGTGATGCAAACCTGATCGAAGTTCTTGGGCTTCTCGTTGTTAAGGTCGTTAAAAGACATATTGGTGTAGATTTGAGAGGTTTGGGAATTGCCGCCCGGACCGTTTACGCCCGGGCGGCGGTTACAGGTTTACATATCGTCGTCTTCCTCGTCATCGGAAGCGGCATAGTCATCGCCGTCCATATCGGAGAAATCACCGTCGAAATCATCGTCATCGTCGGAACCGAAGCCGTCTTCGTCGTCCATGCCATCACCGGCAAGCAGGGCGAAGAGGTCGTCCGTGGTCTGCGGAGCGTTCTCGCGGTCGCGCTTCTCGGTGGGCTGCACGTTGAGGCAGAGAGCCTGCATTTCCTTGATGAGCACGTTGAAGGACTCGGGAGTGCCGGCTTCCAGCGAGTTGTCGCCCTTGACGATATTCTCGTAGATGCGGGTACGGCCCTGCACGTCGTCGGACTTGACGGTGAGAAGCTCCTGCAGCGTGTAGGCTGCACCGTAAGCCTCCATGGCCCACACTTCCATTTCACCGAAGCGCTGACCACCGTGCTGTGCCTTACCGCCGAGCGGCTGCTGAGTGACGAGGGAGTAGGTACCCACGGCACGGGCGTGCACCTTGTCAGCCACGAGGTGGTTAAGCTTGAGCATGTAGGTGTAACCCACCACCACGGGATAGTGGAAGTATTCACCAGTGAGACCGTCGATGAGGCGGCTCTTACCAGCCACGGAACCATCCTTGCCGTCACCCACCCAGGAGAAGCCGGGGACCTGCTTGGCCTTGCTCATGAAGTCCCAGATCTGGGATTCCTGGATACCGTCGAATACCGGGGTGGCCACCTTGAAGCCCAGAGCCTTGGCAGCAACGCCGAGGTGAGCTTCGAGCACCTGACCCACGTTCATTCGGGAGGGCACACCCAGGGGGTTCAGAATGATATCAACCGGCGTACCGTCTTCCAGGTAGGGCATATCCTCTACCGGGAGCACGCGGGAGCACACACCCTTGTTACCGTGACGACCGGCCATCTTATCACCCACGCCAAGCTTACGCTTGGTGGCGATGTAGACCTTCACTTCGGTCACGACACCCGGATCCATTTCGGCACCGGCTTCAATCTGGTCGAGCTTGCGGTCGCGCTCTTCGTCCAGGTCAGCGAAGCGGGGTTCGTAGCTGTTGATGATTTCGAAAATCTGGTTGCGCACCGGGCTTTCGTTCATCTCGATCTGGTCGTGGCAGACGGCCAGCTTGCGCAGCAGGGTCTTGGTAATCTTGCGGTTGGCGGGGATGATGACCTCGTTGGAGCCCACGCGGGTCACTTCCAGCGGAATCTTCTCGCCCAGCAGGCGGTCAGAGAGCTTGCCGGTGAGCTGCTCGATGAGGGCATCGCGGTCGCGCTCGTACTCAGCATCCACCTTCTTGCGCTGCTTCTGGGCTTCCTTCTCCACGTCCACAGCGGGAGCACCGGGCGCAGCGGAGCGCACCACGCGCACATCCATCACCACGCCCGTGGTGCCCGGGGGCACGCGCAGGGAGGTATCCTTCACGTCGGCAGCCTTCTCACCGAAGATAGCGCGCAGGAGGCGTTCTTCCGGAGCCAGGTCGGTCTCGCTCTTGGGAGTAATCTTACCCACCAGAATATCGCCGGGCTTCACCTCGGCACCGATGCGGATCACGCCGTCGCTGCCCAGGTTCTTGAGGGCGTCGTCGCCCACGTTGGGGATATCGCGGGTGATTTCTTCCGGACCAAGCTTGGTGTCGCGGGCCTTTTCCTCGAATTCCTCGATGTGGATGGAGGTGTAGGCATCCTCCTGCACCAGGCGCTCGGAGATGATGATGGCGTCTTCGAAGTTGTAACCGTACCAGGACATGTAGGCCACCAGCACGTTGCGGCCCAGGGCGAGTTCGCCGCCATCGGTACAGGGACCGTCGGCCAGAACATCACCAGGCTTCACCACATCACCACGGGAAACGATGGGTTTCTGGTTGATGCAGGTGGAGGCGTTGGAGCGCATGAACTTGCGCAGCTGGTACACGTAGATACCCTTGTCGGCATCGGTCTTGATGCTTTCGGGGTCGCTCAGCCAGGTGTTGGGGGAAACGGGCAGCTCACCATCAGGGGTGGTCACCACGTATTCAGCCGTGGCAGAAGCCACAATACCCGGAGCCACAGCGCAGACCACAGCGCAACTATCGCGTGCGCACTTAGCTTCAATACCGGTACCCACCAGCGGAGCCTGGTTCACCATCAACGGCACACCCTGGCGCTGCATGTTAGCACCCATGAGGGCACGGTTGGCGTCGTCGTGTTCCAGGAAGGGAATCAGACCAGCAGCAATGGAGATAATCTGCTTGGGCGACACGTCCATGAACTCGACCTTGGCGGGATCCACTTCGATGAATTCGCCGTGCTCGCGGGCGGTCACACGCTTGCCGGTGAAGTGGCCCTTGCCGTTGTCATTGTCGATGGGGTTGTTAGCCTGGGCGATGAGGTGGTATTCTTCCTTATCGGCAGTGAGGTACACAACTTCGTTGGTCACCACGGATTCGGTGCTCACCACTTCACCCTGCTTGTTCTTCTTCTCGATGTGCTTCACGCGGCGGAACGGCGTCTCAATGAAACCGTACTCATCGATGCGGGCATATGTGCACAGGGAGTTAATAAGACCGATATTCGGACCTTCGGGGGTCTCAATGGGGCAGATACGGCCGTAGTGGGAGGGATGCACGTCTCGCACTTCGAAGCCGGCGCGGTCGCGGTTCAGACCACCCGGACCCAGGGCGGAGAGACGACGCTTGTGCGTGAGCTCTGCCAGCGGGTTGATCTGGTCCATGAACTGGGAGAGCTGGCTGCGGCCGAAGAAGTCGCGCACAACGGCGCTGAGAGCCTTCGGGTTGATGAGCTTGCTCGGGGTGATATCGGTACGGGTGGTATCGCACAAGGTCATGCGCTCCTTGACCAGGCGCTCGGTGCGGGCAAGGCCCACGCGGCACTGGTTGGAAATAAGTTCGCCCACGGCGCGCACACGGCGGTTGCCGAGGTGGTCGATATCATCCACCTGCCCTTCGCCATGAGTCAGGCGCAGCAGGTACTTGAGGGAGGCCAGGAAGTCAATCGGCTGGATGAGGCGGCAATCCTCCGGCACATCCAGACCAAGCTTCTGGTTAATCTTATAACGGCCCACACGGGTGAGGTCATAGCGCTTCTCATCCTTGAACAGGCGGTCAAGAGCGGTGGCGGCCTGCTGCACGGAGGAGGGATCACCCGGACGGAACTTGCGGAAGATTTCCTTAAGAGCGGACTCGCGGTCATAGGCAAGGTCCTTCTTGAGGGTCTTCACGAGGGTTTCTTCCTCACGCTGGTCGATAACCTCGATTTCCTCGATGCCGAGTTCCTGCATCTTGCGGATGGTGGCCAGGCTGAGCGGCTCGTAGGCCTTGGCAATGATGGTAGCCTTGCGGCCTTCCTTATCTTCGCCATACTTCACGTCCTCAAAGGGCACAAGGTATTCGAGCTCGGGGCCGGCTACAGCGTTGAGGTGCAGCTTCTCAATAGTGTAGAACTGCTCCACAATCTGGCGGTCGGTCTCATAGCCGAGGTAACGAAGGAATGTGGTGGCCAGGAACTTGCGGCGACGACGGCGGCGGTCAAGGAACACGTACATGAGGTCGTTCGTGTCGAACTGGACCTCAAGCCAGGAACCGCGATCGGGAATAATACGGAAGGAGAAAATGTCCTTACCATTGGTGTGCTGGGTCTTTTCGAAGCAAAGACCGGGAGAGCGGTGCAGCTGAGCCACAATCACGCGCTCAGCACCGTTGATAACAAAGGTGCCGCGGTCAGTAATCATGGGGATTTCACCCATGTACACATCTTCCTCGCTCGTGTAGTCGCCACACTTGAGGCGGAACTTCACATACAGGGCTGCGCTGTACGTCTCGCCGCAGCGGATGGCGGCAAAATCCGAGGTCTTGGGCGGCGCGATGTCGTAGGATACGAAATCCAGACGAATCTGGCCATCGTAGCTTTCAATCGGGAAATGCTCGGAGAGAACGGCCTGCAGACCCATTTTGGCTCGTTTGCCGGGCTCGGTGAAGCGCTGAAGGAATTCCTCGTAGGACTTAGTCTGAATCTCAATCAAGTTGGGCGGGTCAATGACCTCCTTGATTTTGCCGAAACTGATTCGCTCTTGCTTGGGCTTGGACATGGAGTTGTCGGAGTGAGGTTGTGCACCTGGCCAGGTGCCGGTCGGTTCCTTTGGTAAAACCGACCCGGAGCAGCGATGTTCTGCGGGCATACCCTGCCCCGGGTCGATTCCACGTGCGCACGCGCACAAGGATTTTTTTGTTATATTTTGACACTTAACGGCATAGAAAAACACCCCATTTTTGCCAGAAATGGAGGGACGCGAAGGCAGGAGAGGACAGAAATCCCCTCCTGCTTCGCGTAAAACGAAAGCTTACTTGATAG
The DNA here is from genome assembly GCA_017555465.1 of Akkermansia sp. Taxonomy (GTDB): domain Bacteria; phylum Verrucomicrobiota; class Verrucomicrobiia; order Verrucomicrobiales; family Akkermansiaceae; genus Akkermansia. The sequence continues at coordinate 11,901 of JAFZGH010000069.1, forward strand.
TAACCTTGGCGCCAGCCTTCTCGAGCTCGGCCTTGGCCTTGTCGGCTTCCTCCTTGGAAACGCCTTCGAGAAGCACTGCGGGAGCGCTTTCAACGATCTTCTTGGCGTCGGCCAGACCCAGACCGGGCTTGACGGTACGCACAGCCTTAATCACGTTGATCTTGCTTGCACCAGCGTCGGTCAGCTCAACGTCGAAGTCGGTCTTCTCCTCAGCAGCTTCAGCGGGAGCAGCGGCAGCAGCAGCAGCAACCGGAGCAGCGGCGGAAACGCCCCACTTCTCTTCCAGCATCTTCACAAGCTCAGCAGCTTCCAGGATGGTCAGCTTGCCAAGTTCCTCAGCGATAGTATTGATATCAGCCATTGTAGTATTTTTTTCTATTTAATTGGTTCTTGTCGCGGATGGGGGCTCCCCATCCATTTCAGTTCTCACCGGCCGGAGAGCCGACAGAGAGCCTAATTTTTTTCAGGCGGCGGGCAGTTGATACCACACCGCCGCCATCTGTTCAAGTCTTTTTTTATTCTGCAGCGGAAGTTTCTTCCGTTGCACCACCATTTTCCTTGTCGACGTAGGCCTTGATGACGCGGGCCAGAGCAGCACCAGCACCATTGATGGTGCCAAGCAGCGTAGCCAGCAGCACTTCGCGGCTGGGCAGGTCACCCAGAGCCTGAATCTTGGCAGGGGTGAGTTCTGCGCCGTCAAGGATACCAGCCTTCCAGGCAGCCTTCTTGGACTTCTTGGCGAAGGTGTTCACAGCCTTGGCGGCGGCGCACACATCGCTGTTGCCCATGATGTAGGCAGTCTGACCCTTGAGGGAAGCGGAGATATCGGGGAGACCGGCAGCGGCGATTGCCTTGGCCATGAAGGTGTTCTTGGCCACCTCGCACTTGGCACCGGCAGCAGCCAGGGCTGCACGCAGCTCTGTGAACTCAGGCACCGTCACGCCAGTGTAATCGAACACCAGCACGAAGGGGGAAGCATTCACCTTCTCCACGAGGCTATCAATGATAACGCCCTTGTGAGGATTGAGTTTCTTTTCGTTGCTCATAATAGTTCTTGCGGTTCAGGTTAGTTCTTGGAGTACTCCACGGGGCTGATGGACAGACCCGGGTTCATGGAGCTGGACATGGTCACACCGGCGATGTAAGCACCCTTGGCGCCAGAGGGGCGGGCCTTGACAACGGCGGAGATGAATGCACGAGCGTTCTCAACGAGCTTGTCGCTTTCGAAGGAAAGCTTGCCCACAGCGGCAGAAATGTTGGCGTTCTTGTCAACCTTGAAGTCAACGCGACCAGCCTTCACCTCACGCACGGCCTTGGCGGTGTCGTCCGTCACGGTGCCGGTCTTGGGGTTGGGCATCAGGCCGCGCGGGCCGAGCACACGGGCAATCTTACGCACCTGGGCCATGGCGTCCGGAGTGGCGATTGCGCTGTCGAAGTCAAGGTAACCACCCTGGATTTCCTTAATCAGGTCTTCCAGGCCAACTTTCTCGGCACCGGCCTCAAGAGCAGCCTGAGCGGCTTCACCCTGAGCAAACACGATGACGCGAACATTCTTACCAGTACCATTGGGCAGGGCTACGGAGCCACGGACCATCTGGTCGGCTTTGCGGGGATCCACCGTCAGGTGGAAGGAAACGGTGACCGTGGGGTCGAACTTGGGAGCGGGGAAGCTCTTCATCAGTTCCACAGCCTCCTCGACAGCGTAGTTCTTGCTGGCATCAACAAGCTTAGCTGCCTCGTTGTAGCGCTTGGAGCGTTTTGTAGACATATTTAATTAGCAGTACGTTCGGGGTTAATATGGTTTAATTCCCTCCTGCGAAGGGGTTACATGCCTTCAACCTCGATACCCATCTGGCGGGCCTGACCAGCGATGATGCGGGCAGCGGCCTCGGGGTTCTTGGTGTTAAAGTCGGGCATCTTGGTGTTGACAATTTCCATCAGCTTCTCTTTGGAAATCTTGGCAACCTTGTTCTTGTTCGGCTCGCCGGAGCCGGACTTGATACCAGCGGCCTTCTTGAGAAGAAGTGCTGCCGGGGGCTGCTTGGTGATGAAGTCGAAGGACTTGTCCTTGTAAACGGTGATCACGACGGGGAGAACGTCACCGGCCTGCTTCTGAGTCTTTGCGTTGAACTCTTTGCAGAAGCCCATGATGTTAACACCGGCCTGACCAAGAGCAGGGCCCACGGGCGGCGAGGGGTTCGCAGCGCCGGCAGGAATCTGCAGCTTAATGATTTTAACTACTTCTTTTGCCATGGTTGTGTTAGTTTGGGTTTGCCGCATTTACCGGCTTTCACCGACTCCCTGCGGCGGGAAGATTTTACTTTGCCCTGGGTTACAGGTTCTTGCCCTTCTCATCATCGGGCACGAGCTGCACCTGGGCGTAGGAAAGATCCAGCGGGTTGGAGCGGCCGAACATGGTTACACCCACGCGAAGACGGCCGCGCTCAGTATCCACCATTTCCACAATACCGTGCTCGCCCTGGAAAGCGCCATCGAGAACGACCACCTCTTCACCCACGGTGAAGGAAACCTTGGGACGGGCAGCACCGCTGCGGCGTTCGATTTCGGACATGAGATCCTGCACATCCTTCTTGGACATGGGAAGAGGTTCCTTATTGCGGCCGCAGGCAAAGCTGATAACACCATCAACAGCCTGAATCTTGTACCAGGCTTCGTTGTTCAGCGAACCGTCTGCGCGGCGGAGAGCAAAATTGAGATACACATAGCCCGGGTAGAGCTTGCGGTTGACAACATACTTCTTTCCATTGCGGACATCCTCCACCTTTTCCTTGGGAACCAGGGGAGCGCTCTGCAGCAGAGCGTTCATTTCCTCATCCTCCTTGAACAGGCGGTTGAGATTCTCCACTGCGCGATCTTCCTTGTTGGAAAGCACGTGCAGCACGTACCACTGGTCTTTCGGCTCGGGGGTCACGCGAACCGTGCCGGACTTACGATCGTAGGGGCGGGACATATGAAAGGTGATATTGGTGATGAAAATCAAGAAAGCAGCTCAATCGCGCGGGTTACCACCGCCGAGAGCACATAATCAAAGAAAGCGACATAGGCACCCAGCAACACCATTGCAATGAGTACCACTACCGTCGACCCGGACAGCTCACGGAATTTCTTGAACCCGGTAATCTTCGGGTCGCTCTCCCAGGGCCAGGAGCATTTCTTCAGCTCGCCCTTTACGGCAGAAATATATTGGGAAATCTTGCGGAACATGGGTATCGTGAGATTGAGTCAGGGATTTTTTGAGAAAAAAAAAGAGGAAGGCTGGCAGGGTATGAGAGACTCGAACTCCCAACACGCGGTTTTGGAGACCGCTGCTCTACCAATTGAGCTAATACCCTATAACCTTGCTCTGCTTTATTCCGGCTTAACAGGGGAGGTGACCTTGCGGCCACCTCCCCTGGCCGAGGTGCAGGTCCTTGCGGAGCCGTCACCCATTTTTAAGTTTGTTGAAAGGCAACTTAGGCCTTGATGCTGGCAACCTTACCGGCGCCAACGGTGCGACCACCTTCGCGGATAGCGAAACGCATACCCTCTTCCATGGCCACCGGAGTGATGAGCTGAACAGTGATGGTCACGTTGTCGCCGGGCATCACCATTTCGGTACCCTCGGGCAGAGTCACGCTACCAGTCACGTCCGTCGTACGGAAGTAGAACTGCGGGCGGTAGTTGTTGAAGAACGGGGTGTGACGGCCACCTTCTTCCTTGGTCAGCACGTAAACGGCTGCCTCGAAGTCGGTGTGGGGAGTCACGGAACCGGGCTTGGCGATCACCTGACCACGCACGATGTCTTCCTTCTTGATACCGCGGAGCAGCACGCCCACGTTATCACCAGCTTCACCCTTGTCGAGGAGCTTGCGGAACATTTCGATGTCGGTCACGGAGGTCTTCACAGTGGGCTTGATACCCACGATTTCAACTTCCTCCATCTTGTTGATGATACCACGCTCGATACGACCGGTAGCCACAGTACCACGGCCGGAGATGGAGAACACGTCCTCCACGGGCATCAGGAAGGGCTTCTCAGTCGGACGCTCAGGAGTGGGGATATAGGCATCCACAGCATCCATGAGGTCGAGAATCTTCTGGGTGTATTCAGCATCACCCTCCAGAGCCTTCACGGCGGAACCCATCACGATGGGCAGGTCGTCACCCGGGAAGTCGTAGGAGGAAAGCAGTTCGCGGATCTCCATCTCCACGAGCTCAGCGAGTTCGGGGTCAGCAAGGTCCATCTTGTTCATGAACACCACGATGTAGGGAACACCCACCTGGCGGGCAAGCAGGATGTGCTCGCGAGTCTGCGGCATGGGGCCGTCAGCAGCGGACACCACAAGGATAGCGCCGTCCATCTGGGCAGCACCGGTGATCA
>JAFZGH010000009.1 GCA_017555465.1 Akkermansia sp.
CCGGAATGGCTGCGGCTCACCTTCCACAATTTTGATGTAGTCGGCACCGCCTGCACCGAAGACCACTTCATCTTCCAGGATGCCAGCGGCGCCGAGCTCGGAGTGCTGGAAATCCATACCCTCGATACCGTGTGCAAACCCGATGGACAGGAGCACTACGATGATATGCGCGACAAGCTGTACAAAGCGCTGAATATCCCTTACTGAAGACACCCGGCGGCGTAGTCTGTGGCCATGAGCCCTGCACCGATGATACCGGCATCTGCCCCGAAATGGGCGGGCAGCAGGCGCGGGTTCTCGTAATGCACCGGAAAAAGTGCTCTTTCAGGCAAGCCGGCAGAGGCTAAAAGAGCAAATCTCTCGCCTTGGCCACGCCTCCGCCGATAATGCAGGCAGAGGGAACGAAGGCGTACATTATACGCATATGCGCCTGCTTCCCCTTGCCAATTCAAATTCCTGGTCTCATTTATAATCAGACATTGTCGCTCATCATACCCCCCTGCACATCAACGTTATTACATATTTATATTACTCACAATTAAACAATTACACAAAAACTCATTGACGCCGGGCGAGATATTTGTTAGATAAAAAACCACGACTTATCCGTTCTGCCATGTCTCGTTTATCTGCCTTTCTCCTCTCCCTGTTCTGCCCTTCCTATGTCCTCCATGCCGGATAACCGGAAATCATCGACCTCGTTGAACAACAACACTCGACGCCGCACTTCACACTTGCCGCAACAGGCGGCACCCTGGGCCTTGGCATGAGCATCGGCTACCGTTTCAATCCCTACCTCGGCATGCGCCTGCGCGGCGCCACCATCGGCTACGACTGCACCGAAACCTGGGGCAACCAGCACACCCGCCTCAATCTCAACGGCGACAACGCCGGTTTCCTCGTCGACATCTACCCCTTCGGCGGCAAGTTCTACCTCACCGCCGGCCTCACCTTCTGCGAAAGCACCATGCGCTACCGCGCCCGCTTCTCCCGAGGCCTGGGCGAGGACTGCCACATCCAGATGGGCGGCTTCCACTTCGAACTCCGCGATGACCACGAAGGCGAACTCTCCGGCAAATACAGCTGGAACAAACTACAGCCCTACATCGGTATCGGCTACACCGATACCCTCATCGACGGATATCCGCTCTACTACTCGCTCGACCTCGGCATCAACTACATGGGCAGCGGCAAGTTCAGCAGCTCCAACAAAGGCCACTTCGTCTGCCAGGACCCGCAATGGCTCACCGTCAGCGATGCAACCGATGAGCAGATTAACGCCGCTGTCCGCCACGAAGGCCGCGATTTCTTCCGCTTTGCCGAGCGCCTCCGCATCTACCCCGTCCTCCAGCTATCCGTCGGCCTGCAATTCTAAACAAAAAAGCCCGCCATACATCCGCAGTATGGACGCATGGCGGGCTGTAAAATCGCTTACTCTGCCGGGCTGAGCAAGGAATCCAGCAACTGCTGAGTGGTGGCGATATTGCCCTCTACCACAGTGTCGCCCTCCTCCACATACTCACGAGCCAGCTGCAGGTACTCCTTCACCCGCTCCACATCAGGCTCCGCGCCCTCATTCTCAAGATAACGGACAGCCAGAAGCGAGCAGCTGAAGGCATCCTTCAGTGCAGCCCCTCGCAGCCAGAATTCCTCAGCCTTCAGCAAATCGGCACGCACACCCTCTCCATAATAATAACACGCTCCCAGATACGGCAACGCACGGGTATCTCCCA
>JAFZGH010000010.1 GCA_017555465.1 Akkermansia sp.
CAATCGGCATTTCATGCCGGTTGCATAACACAAAACACACTTGCACACACCCGCCGTATCCGCTATCATACCACCATGCCGCGAATGTATCCAGCCCTCCTTCTTGCCGCCCTGCCTGCAGCAGCCCAGCATAGTGATGACGACCTGGCCTTTTCTGCCGCCATCAAGGAATTCCTCCCCCCGCCGGCCACCGCCATGCCTGCGCCGCCCGTGGTGGAAATCACCTTCACGCCCGATGCCCCGCGCGCCGAAAACTCCTCGCCAGAAGCCCACCCCGAAGCCTATACCCGCTTCACTGAGCAGCTCGACTCCATCTTCCAATCAAACGAATACGACTTCTGCCCCGCCCTGCGCGTCATTCTGGAGGCCACCAATGACGAATTCGCCGTCATGAGCTGGATGGAAAAAGCCGCAGCCGAAGGCAAGCCCGCCGCCTGCCAGTTCGTGGGCGACCGCAAGCTCACCCGCATTGCGCGCGACCAGATTCAGTCCCCGGAAATCAAGGCGGCCTATGCCTTGGTGCGCCAGGCGGCAGATGCCGGGTACGATGCCGCCAAAATCAATGTCTGCATGTGCATGCAAAGCGGTATCGGCACAGCAAAAGATGAGGAAGGCGCTCAGAAATACATGTTCGAAGCCTGCAAAGGCGGCAACCTTATTCCCCGCTATAAATGGCTGCAGATGACCGGCCGCCTCGCCTCCTGGGAGGACCGCGAACGCCCCGAAGTGGCCGCCGAAATCAACCGCGGCAACCACCACGTGCTCTACTACCTTTCCTGCAAAGCCCCCACCACGGAAGAGCAGATCGGCATGCTGCGCCTGGCCGCCGAAAAAGGCAACCCCGAAGCCCTCTACGCCCTCTCTGCCCTCAGCGCACGGAAAGCCCCCAAGGAAAGCTACACCCTGCTGAAAGAAGCCGTGCGCCTGCACAGTGCCGATGCGCTCTTCGCGCTGGGCTCCGCCATGGTGGATGGCACCCCGGACAACCCCATTCTGCGCGAAGCCGGCATCGCACACAACGATGTTGCCGGGCGCACCTTCATCAAACTGGCAGCCATGATGGGCAACATCAGCGCAGATTTCTGGCTGGGCTCCACCTGCTACTATGGCAAATGCGGCATGCCGGAGGACAAAGCCCGCGCCTTCCTGCACTTCGACCACGGCGCCAGCATCGGCAATGCCTCCTGCGGCACCGCCGCCGGCATCATGATGCTGCGCGGCCTCGGCATCCCGCAAGACACCCGCAAGGCGCTCTACTACCTCAACCTGGCAGCCAACATGGGCCAGCCCCACGCCGTCATCATGCTAGCCTACGCCCAATATACCGGCAGCGGCCTGCCGGCAGATGCCAAGGCCGCCAGCAAGCTTCTGCAGGAAGCCGCCGCCATGGGGCAGAAACGCGCCTACATCTACCTCGCCTACATCACCGCCAAAGGCGGGGCCAGACTCACCGCCGACCCCAAACTGGCAGACCGCTATGTGCGCATGGCCGCACTTGACCTCGGCGATGAAGCCCGCGAAACCTACGACAAGCTCATGGCCGAGGGCTGGTCTCCTGAACCCTAAGTTCATCCCCGCCGCCAGGCGGGGATTTCATTGAGCCGCGCAGCGGCGACTTCCTCCCCCGCTGCCTCAAGACAATCGCTCGCATTCGCTCCCGCAATGAATTACACGCTTGCGCACGTATGAAATCCCGCAGTTCCTGCAGGATGAATAGCGGCGTATGATTTATCGGCATCACATGTGTCCCAAAGATTGAGGTAAATTGTAATTTACCGGCGAGCATCGCGAGCGGAAATTTATAGCCCACGGTAGTGGGCGACAGATGTTAGGCAGGTGCAAGCGTGCGTTAGCACGCGCAGCGCCTGCTACCTCAAAA
>JAFZGH010000011.1 GCA_017555465.1 Akkermansia sp.
CGACCCAAAGTTATTGCGCTAATTTGTTGTTTGTCGTCTTCTCCAGGTCTGGTGGTTATAGAACAATGTTTTCTGGCGGAGCTAGGACTCTATCGCAAAGCCGCTGTTTCTGCCGCCCCACTCCGGGAGCTCGGGTGCTTGTTGTGTTATACCCGGCGTTCCGCGCTGACGCGCTGCACGCCGGGCTACTGGCTGACACCCGCTCTGCGGGTTCAGGTATCTCTCTGCGCAGCAGAACTTATCTCGCCGACTCGGGAGGCCGTAGCGCGAAGCGCGGAGGCCCCAGGCGAAATTATCTCTACCGCGCAGCGGCAGATGATATACCACCGCTACTACGCTTTCCCGTCTTCGCTGCTTGATCTACGCCGTGGCAGGCCAGGGCCTCTGACCTTAATTTTGAAGATACTCCGTGTTTGGGGCTTCTCGTCTCGCTTTGCGCGCTTGCTACGCCCTCACAGGCCGCCGCTTCGCGGGGCGTACTGGAGCTCAAGTGAGTGGGTGAAATGTCTTTAGAAAAAAGTTCCGCCTTTTTTCGAAGGCGGAACTTTTTTTAGAATAAGCTGACGGGCAGGGCTGTACCAGTTTCCCCCAGGGTGAAGGTAATGCCGAAGCCTGTTTCCTTTTTGCCGCCATTATCTCGCAGGAAAAGGGTTGTGCCGATATACCATGCTCCTGCATGTCGGAAGAGGGAGTATTGCTGGATGGGCATCCGCCCTTCATCGATATCGTAGAACCACTGCGCTGAAAGCATGTATTTTTCGTTGATACGAAGATTTGTGCGTAAGTGGAACTGCTCAGCATCTTCCTGGATAGGATGATCCGTGATGGAGCGGTAAGAAAGGTATGTTTCTAACCATGCACTGGGAATAACGCGCATGGATATTCCATATTGCTGGTAATCTTCGCCATTATCAATGGTGGGCGTTTGTGTATAAGCTGAGAATTGAAGTCGATCAGAGGGCGTGAACTTCAGGACATTGTACAGGTTGGAGAAGTTGCTGTCGGAGTTGGGATTGTCGAGATTGTAGTCGACATAAGCATCCCAGAGCAGCAATCTCTTTCTGCTATCTTCAACCTGTGAGGCGAAAATATTTTTCATGCCAAAACGCCAGATTCGCCAGTTGCCCCAGCTATCGATTGCCGTGAAGCCAGACAGGTCAAGCGGCATGGGCGATGTGTTGCCACTCCAGACACTGGACCAGGAATCAATTTGCGGCACTAGCGGATTGGAGGATGAGATGCTTCCCTGAGAATAGGTGGCGTAAGGCTGGATGAGGTGGTTCAGACCATGAAGTCCGAATGATTTCCACGCGAAGTTCGGATATGATTGGTGGAACTTCATGTTGAAATCGCAACTGACATAACCAAGTAACCGATTATCTGAGCCGATACCTCCTACATCATAGTAGCCTGTGTAGGCACCGCCCGCTTTGGGAGCTATGTTCAGGAAACGCAGCGCTGTCAGGTTTGTGGTGAATTCATGGGTTGTGTTGACTCGGAAATACCCTTCCGTGTTGCAGAGTCTGGAGTAGTATTCTTTGAGGGCGTTATCGCGTAAATTGTCTATCTGTTGTTTATACTGCAGGCGGGTTTCATGCGGCAGATACTGGCGCATGATGCTTGCAGAGTTGTTTGTTTCGTAATTAATTCCGGTATTGCCAATAGCTGAACGCACACGATAGAACGAGGCATCTATCCGTTCGTGTGTCGTGTAGTAATCATTGGGGGCAAAGCGCGTGTACAGCATGCTTTGCGTCGTGTTAGTGCGGCGTGTCAGAGAGACGATGTTGTCAGGCTTGTCATTGGCTCGGCTGATATCCGGGAAGAAGTCTCGCAGGAGATACCGGTCGCTCAGGATGTTGATGTTACTGGCGAGCTGCCAGTCTGCATGCGAATCGCTTTCCGGTGTGACGTCCCACAGCGCGTGAAGCGCAATGCGGTAACGATTGTGGTTTGTTGGTACTCGCTGTTGATCCAGAGGATTAATCATGGGGTCTGAATCGTCTGCATAATAGAGAGACAGACCATCTATGTTGGAATTCTTCCGGGTCATGGCGAGGTTTTCAATGTCAACGCCTGTGGCCAGACCGCGCCGTGTTCGGTAGTCGAGGTGCAGGGTGGCCAGGTAGTCGGCTGTGGGCATCATGCCATTGACTCTCCTGTTGCCGAACAGAATACCGTAATTGTTTTCGAGATAGGCGCCCCAGTGAGAACGAGTGCCAGCGCCGGGCATGTAGCCTTCGCGTGGGTTGAGCGAGTGAGAGAACGTGAACCAGCCAAGAACGGGAATTGGGTAGTCAGCGTCCTCAGTGGCGATGCTGAGCCGGGATACCCGCCCATAGTCTCCCGGATAGATGGTGAGGGTGCCTGTGCCAATCCAGACGGAAGGTTTCTGAATGTCTTCCGTGGTGACATAGGCATCTTGAATAGTCAGGTATTCTTCGCCTTCGGCGTCTGTGTTGTAATCGATACGCGAGCCTCGAACGAGCAATCCACCAACTTTCAGTCGTACTTTGCCGACGGAGGTGCGTTTGTCCTTCCAGTTGTAGAAACCACCATCATCGGCTCTTACCAGGATTTCATCCTGGTAAATAGTCAGAGGCCCGGAGAGTATGGCTTCATTAGTGTCCAGTTTGGCTTCGATGGCAGGTGTATGGATGTCAGAGCCTTTATCTGTACGAAGGCGGATAGGAGCTTCTTGTGTTCCCTTGTAGGTGAATGAATTTTTTTCGTGGTCGTATGCAATGACTCCTTGCTCGTTTGTTACCTGCAGGTTATCCGGGATTTCTGGTGTTGATGCACCGAGACTGCTGACAACCCGGTTGGTGACATCAAGAACAGGGTTTGCGTTTTCCTTGTTTGCAAAGATATCTTCCGGGAGTGGGATGAGGTCTGCCGCATGAACGGGCAGCTGTGCAAGACTTCCCAGAATCAGCGCCAGCGTGACTCTTGTGCGCCGCTTGTTTTTTCTAGAATGTTTTTTCCCCATGAACGATACTAATTTCGCATGAAAGTGGTAAATTGTCAAGCTTCTCCCGCTGGTTTGGCGGTAGAATTAAGAGGTGCTCCGCAATAGCGGCTGATGAGGCGTTCTGGTGCGTTGTGCAAATCTACAAGTACCAGGCAATCCAGCGTGTCGCCGAATTCGCTGTCTACATTGAACGAAATCATTTTGCCATTGAGCCGCAGATATTGGCGCAGAAGAACCGGGATGCTGCGGCCATCGGGTTCAAGGTCGCTAATCATGGACGAAAGGATGCGCAGGTCTCCCATGGCGGTGGGAATCAGTCGCGCGTCTTCGCTCTGCAGGTCCATGTGGGCTGGTGGGGTTTTTGCTTCAACATCCCGTGCCAGTTCCTGGTGCAGACAGTGGCATTTCAGATATTCGTGAATGAGCGTACGGGAGCGTTCTGTGTAATCAGAGGAGACGCTGACGGTTCCGTACAGGTAACGGTACTGGGGGTGTTTGACGACAAAGCTGCCGATGCCCATCCAGAGAGTATCAAGAGATGCCGGGTGTTTCTGATAGGGGGCTGTGATGAAGGCTCTGCCCATTTCAAGCCCGTTTTTCACGAAATTGACAAAGTCGTTGCCCAGATGGAAGAATTCGGAATTGTAAATGCCGATGGAGCCACGGGCGGAGACGATTTCATCGGTCCTACCCATGCGGTAGGCTCCGGCAATGCGGTGTTCCGCGGGATCCCACATGATGAGGTGGTCGTAGTAAAGGTCGTATTCATCGGTGTCGCAGGAAAGGCCTGAGCCTTCGCCTACTGTGCGGAATGTGATTTCTCTCTGGACCCCGATTTCGTGAAGCAACTGGGGAATCTGACTTCCTTTTGCTGTGTATATCTGCAGACCCGTGCTTTTGTGCGTGTAGAGCAGGTGCTCCTCGGCAGGGAGAGAGTCGATTTCCTGTTGCAGAATTTCCGGGGCAATGGGGTCGGCAATGGGCTCGAGTTTGCGTGGAATTTCGTTTCTGAGGCTGGCTGCCGTGTCGGGGTAGCGGAGCATCATGCTGCTGAGCCGGAGGAAATCTGAAAGAGAGGCATCATCGGGCAATAGTTCCAGACGGCTGGCTGTGATGGGTTTGCCAATGCGGAATTGGTGCAGCGTTTTGCGGTCCCGCTTGATTTCACGAGGAAGCAGGGCGCCTCTTTTATCTTTCCAATGGCGGGTGACGAACTGGAAAAGTTTGCCGTTTTGCCCGGAAAGATAGGTGGGGACTACGGTGGCTCCGGTCTTGCGGATGATAGAGGCTATGTTGGTTTGCCAGGGGTCGTCAATGACGCGTTTGTCTTTTTCTGACCAGGAGGCAGCAGAGCCGCTGGGGAAGATGATGAGACAGTGGCCATCCTTCAGCCATTTAAGTATTTCGCGCATGCCGGCCATGTTGGCGCGTTTGGCTTGTTCTCCGCCGTAGACATCTACCGTTATCAGGTAAGGTCTCATACCGCGCACGCAATTCAGGAAATCATTGACAACGATGCGGATGTCGCTGCGGACTTTCATGGCGATATCCCCAAGCATGAGTCCGTCGGACATGCCGTGCGGGTGGTTGCACACAATGACGCACGGACCTTCTGCGGGTATGTTTTCAATGCCTGTTGCTTCGTAGTTCAGGGGAATATGTTTGCAGGCAAGCTTGAAAAAGTTGTCGGTGCTGCCAGCTTCCTGCTCTTCTTCAATTCTGGAGTGAGCCACATTGAAGATGTGAAATCCCAGAATCCTTTCACCCAGATTCAGTAAGCATTCCGGCAATTTTTTGCCACCAGGGATATAATCCCCCAAATCCATGATTTTTTCTTTCATAACACGAGCGCCGGTGTGCCCACACACCCATGAAAATATGTTATCATGGATGTTATGTATTGGTCAATGTCAAAACGCTGTGAGTGATTGAAAAATCACGGAAGGGATGGCAATCAGAGAGCCATTTTACCGGGATTGAGAATTCCGGTGGGGTCGAGAGCTGCTTTAAGGACGCGGTGAGTGCTCATGCCAACGGAGCCGATGGCTTGTTCAAACCACGGTGCTTTTGCAAGGCCGATGCCGTGTTCTCCGGTGATGCTGCCCCCGTGGTTCATGACCCAGTCGAAGAGCTTGTTGACAAGGGCATCGGCGGGTTCCCGGATGTCTCGGCCTTCGGCATCTTTGAGCACCATGATATTGGTGTGAATGTTGCCATCTCCGCTATGGCCGAAACAGGCTACAGGGATGCCGGTTTCCTGCTGCATGCTTTCGCAGAAGCTGACCAGCTCGACCAGCTGTGAGCGGGGAATAACGATGTCTTCATTGAGTTTTGTGAGCCCCGTTGCTTTCAGACTGTAGGAGAACTCGCGGCGCAGCTGCCAGATGGCTTCTACTTCGGCTTCTGTGCGGGCATAAACAATTTCAGTTGCGCCTGTATTGCGCAGGATAGAGGCGATGGCTTCCAGTTCGGTAGCTACGGCATCAGTCTGACCATCAATCTCAATGATGATGTGGCCTTTTGCTCCGGCAGGCAGGGCGCTCGGTCCCAGGTGGTTGCGTGCTGCGGCCAGGGTGAAGGCATCGGTAATCTCGATGGCGCAGGGCAGGTGCCCGCCCTGCAGGGTGTTCTGAACTGCAGCTGCTGCAAGTGCAAATTGTGGGAAGCTGGCATGCAGCGCGGCTCGGGCAGGCGGGGCCGGGATGATACGGAGAGTGGCTTCGGTCACGATGCCGAGCATGCCTTCACTTCCACAGAAAAGCCCCACTAAATCGAACCCCTGCTTGTTTTTGTGCGTGCGTCCACCGCAACGGAGGATGCGTCCGTCTGCCAGCACTACGGTTAATCCGAGAACGTAGGCGCGGGTGACGCCATATTTCAGGCAGCGCGGGCCACCTGCATTGGTGGCGATGTTGCCGCCGATGCTGGATTCTTTGCGCGAAGCCGGATCGGGCGGATAGAACCATCCGACCTGGGCGCAGGCAGCCTGCAGATCGGCCGTGAGTACACCAGCCTCTGCCACGGCCACCCCGTCAGCCGGGGTGACTTCCAGAATACGGGACATGTTGGCAACGGAGATGACAATGCCACCGTTAACTGGCACGCATCCGCCCACATAGCCTACTCCTGCTCCGCGCGGGGTGACAGGAATGTGTCGTTCGTGTGCAAATTTCAGTGTCGCTGCGACCTGTTCTGTAGAGGTGGCCAGAACCACGGCTTCGGGTAGCGCAGCGGCGTGCCACTTGTCGCTGGCGTGTGACTGCAGCGTTTCTTCATCCGTCCGCACGCAAGTACCCAGTAGCGTGCGAAGCTCTTGAATCCATTCCATACCTTTTGATTATTCTTTGTCTGTTCCCCAGCGGCGGTGCAACCAGGATTCCGCCGGCGAGAACAGAATTTTATCAGCCAGAAGCCCTACTGCAATGATGATGAACATGATGCCGATGACCTGGTACATGCGCTGCAGTTCCCGGCCGTAGTGAAGATATTGCCCGATACCGAAGCCTGAAACCACGGAAACATAGATTTCTGCTGCCATGAGTGAGCGCCAGGCAAATGCCCAGCCCTGCTTCATACCGCTTACCACAAAGGGAGCGGAAGCCGGCAGGGTAACAAAGATGAGAGTATGAAGAGGCCCGGAACCCATGGTGCGGGCGGCGCGTACATAGATGGGAGGCACGTTTTTCATACCATTCTGGGTAGAGAGCAGCACGCTCCAGAGTGTGCCCATGATGACCACGAAAAGCAGAGCTGATTCCGTCTGGCCGAACCAGATGCAGGCCAGCGGCACCCAGCAGACACTGGGCAGCGCCTGCAGCCCCAGTGCCAGCATGCCCAGGGTATCATTCACGCTGCGGAAGCGCGCTGCCAGCATACCCAGTGGCACCCCCAGCATCAGGCCGATAACGTAGCCGATAAGCAGGCGGCGCAGGGTGATGAGCATGGAAAGCGGAATCTTGCCGTTTACCGTGTTGTCCCACAGGTATTGCCCTACGGTACTGGGCGGGGGCAATACATAGGGTGACCACAGGGAAATATCCAGTCCGAGTGCGGTTAAATCCCCCGTGAGCGCTGCCCATACCAGAATGAGCAGGGTGAAGAAAATGATGGTGATGATGGTGCGTTTCATGGCAGGTTAATCTGATTCGCAGGCGGTGTAGCCCTTGAGCGCCGAAGTGATGTCCTGGGAAAGGTCTGCAAGGTCGTGGTGGTTGATGTTGCGGGGGCGTGCAAGATAGACCGGGTATTCCTCGCGTACGCGACCGGGATGCGGGGAAAAGAGAATCACCCGGCTGCCCAGGCATACGGCCTCGCGCACGTTATGTGTCACAAATACAATCGTTTTGCGCCGTTTTTCCCACACATCCTGAATATCGCCATAGAGCCTTTCGCGGGTCATGGCATCCAGGGCTGAGAAAGGCTCATCCATGAGCAGAATCTTGGGATTGGGGGCAAGCGAACGCGCCAAGGCTACACGCTGGCGCATGCCTCCGCTTAACTCGTGGATATTAGCGTGGGCAAAACGATCCATCTTCACCAGGTAGAGGTAGTATTTGGCTACTTCCAGACGTTCCTTATCCGTCAGATTTGGTTTTTGCTTCAGCCCGAACATCACGTTGCCTATCACATCCAGCCAGGGGAAGAGTGCGTGTTCCTGGAACATGACCATGCGGTCGCGTCCCGGTCCGGTAATAGGAGTGCCATCAATGAGAGCCATTCCGCTGTCCGGCTTTTCCAGTCCGGCGATGATGTTGAGCAGGGTGGATTTGCCGCAGCCGCTGGGGCCTACGAAGCAGACGAATTCGCCTTCGTTGATGGTGAGCGAAACATCGTCCAGCGCTCGCACCGTGCCGCGCTTGGTTACGAAATCCTTGCACACATGCTCAATACTGAGTTTGGCCGTGGGAAAGTTGTGAATTTCCTGGTGTAGTTTTTCCTGTGTCATCAGTCTTGTTGGTAAAACATTCCTTCCAGCGGTGGTACACGGTCCAGCAGGCCTGCTTCCTGCGCGTCTTTCACGAATTGCTGCAGGCCGGGCAGGTCGATGGCAGCAGTCAGTTTCAGTCGCTTCCATGCGCTTCGTACCAGTTCCGGGTCTATGGCGGCCTGTGTCAGCTCAGTCAGTTCTTCGATGACTCGCGCCTGAGCAGCTTCGGGATTATCTATAATCCATTGGGTAAGCTCCTTGTGGGCGCGGATAAGCGTCTTTGTCTCCTGCGGGTGGTTTTTGAGCCATGCCACACGCCCGACCAGCACCGTGGTGACGACGTCTGGTTCCTGCACCAGGATGCGGGCATCTGCCAAGCGCTCCAATGTGGAAACCCAGGGTTCTACGGTCCAGCTTGCGGCGATATCGCCCTGTTTCATGAGCTGCAACTGCATGGAATTGGGTGTGGGCGTTACCCGGCAGTCTCCTGCGCCTTCCAAGGTGGTCTTAATGCCGTTTCTTGTCAGCCACGCTCGGCACGAAACATCCTGTGTGTTGCCGAGTTGCGGGGTGGCAATGCTCTGCCCCTTGAAATCGGCGGCCTGTTGAATGTTGCTCTCCGGCGCCACCAGAAGCGCAGCCCCGCCATTCACGGCACCTGCCAGCAGACGAACTTCACGCCCGGCGGAGACGGCATAGGCATTTAACGCCGGGCTTGGCCCCACATAAGTGAGGTCTGCAGTGCGCCCGAACAAGGCTTCCATGGCGGTAGGCCCTGCGTTGTAAGTATACCATTCGAATGTGTAACCGGGCAGATAACGCTCGAACCAGCCCTCTCCGTGGCGGGTCATGTTGCGGGCTACCAGTGCCTGCACATGGGTAATATTCGGGAACCCTCCCATGCGGATTACTTTGCTATCCGGGTCTTCCTGCTGACACCCCATCATCGGTAGCAGGGCACAGAGCAGGAGCAGGCAGCTGAAGAGTCGTTTGAGCATTCGACTCACACTACCAGAAAAGCATCTTGGGGTCAAGCTGCAAGTGTGCCACAAATAAGCCCTGCGTCGCGGCAGGGCTTTGTTTGTTTGAGTCTTTATTCTTCAGTGGACTCTTCTGAATCCTCGCTTTCAATTGTCAGGGATTTCCAGTTACTCAGGATGTTGCCTGGATGTCCTGATGTAATCCGGCGTCCAGCGCTGTCAACGAAGATGCAGTGGGGAATTCCTGAAGGCGCCGCATGGCCGGGAACTTTGGAGACTTTGTCATCATTGCCCATGACGGTGAGAAACTTGATGCCGAATCGTTTCACAAAGTTCTTGGCTGCGGGAAGCGTGTCGTCCTGGCAGAAGAGGATGATGTCTACCTTGCCGGATTTCTTCATGTCCTTGTACAGCTCTACGATTTCCGGCATTTCCTTGCAGCACGGGCCGCACCAGCTGGCGGAGTACAGGTAAATGAAGTAGTCGGCCTTGTCATTGACACGGCCTTTTACTTTCTTTACCTTCTTAACGGCTGTTACAACCGGGCTGACTGCTTTTTTTGTGTCCTTTTTGGCTTTCCGGGTGGTTTTGCTTTCGGTGGCCTCGGTGTCGTTACCGTATGCGGAAAGCGGAGCAAGAGCGGCGAGCGCCATGATGCTAACAGTGCGGATAAATGAGAGGGGTGTCATGTGCGTTAATCTGGTTATTGTGGGGTAAGGGGAGAATTACTGGAGCCCCTGCATGGCTGCCACGAAGTTCTGAATGGCTGCGAGCAGTTCCTGGCTGTTATAGAAATTGTTATCCACGGTTTTCTGCAGCGCCTGCTGGAGCGCAATGGAAACCGCTTTGGCTTCAGTTCCCATCTCTGCGTTGATAATGGCGATTTCCTGCGGTGTGGCGGCAGGCTTGCAGGCTGCAAGCTGAACGAGCATACTGGAAAGCTGATTGATGCCGGTGGCGACCTCCTGCGGGTCATTGGCAATCTGTTTGATGTTGAGCATCTCTGTCACTCCCTTCAGAATATTCATCTGAGCCTGGACAAAATCAGAAGCCGAAAGCGTTTCGCTCTGTAACTGTGCCTGAGCAGGTGCTACTAAGACAGGTACAGCAGCAAGAATGAAGTGCTTACAAGGAATCATACGCGCGCATGATACGCGAATGATAGCATTGTTTCAAGCCTTTTGTATCAATCGAAAATATCATGAGTATGTTGAGGACTGGGTGAGTTCAACGGAATGCTGGTGACTTTGATTGAGGTGATAACAAAAGCGAGGGGCTACTGCCCCTCGCTTTGATGAGATACTTTTGTTCAGAGCCGCCGCTTCTTGCGGAAGTCGAGCATGGCCATCTGCTTGGCAATGGCTGCTTCCAGCTTGGTCTGTTCCTCGCGGTCGAGCACGGAGGCGCCGTCTCGGAAGGCGGCCTGGGCGCGAGCCAGCGCAGCCTCCACGCTGGAGGTGTCAATCTCGTCCACGGTAAGGGCGGTATCCGTCACCAGCAGCACATCATCCTTATCCACCTGCAGGAATCCACCGCCCACAAAGAGGCTCTGGGGCTGCTGGCCGGGGCAGGTGTAGGTGAGTTCCCCATTATCCACTGAGGTGATGAGGGAGGCGTGCCCGGGCAGCACCTCCATTTCACCCTTGGCGGCAGGCAGGCGAATGCCCGTCACCTCCGCCTCGAGGGCGGTGCGCATGGGGGTGATGATTTTGAATTGTATGGGCATGGGTGGAATCAGGCTTTCTCAACAGTGTCAATGCTGCCCTTCATGTAGAAGTTCACTTCGGGCACGGAGTCCCACTTGCCGTCCAGAATCTCGGCAAAGCCGCGGACGGTCTCGGCCACAGGCACGTATTCGCCCTTGATGCCGGTGAAGGTTTCGGCCACGCTGAAGGGCTGGGAAAGGAAACGCTGAATCTTACGGGCGCGGCTCACGGTGAGCTTGTCGGCCTCGGAGAGTTCGTCCATACCCAGAATGGCAATCATATCCTGCAGGTCCTTGTAGCGCTGCAGGCACTGCTGCACGCCGCGGGCCACGCGGTAGTGTTCCTCGCCCACGAGCTCGGGGGCGAGTGCCTTGGAGGTGGAAGCCAGCGGGTCCACAGCGGGGTAGATACCCTGGGCGGCCAGCGCACGCTCCAGCACCACGGTGGAGTCCAGGTGGGAGAAGGTGGTGGCGGGGGCGGGGTCGGTCAAGTCGTCAGCGGGCACGTACACCGCCTGCATGGAGGTGATGGAACCCTTCTTGGTGGAGGTGATGCGTTCCTGCAGACCGGCCATTTCTTCGGCCAGGTTGGGCTGGTAACCCACGGCAGAGGGCGTACGGCCGAGCAGGGCGGATACCTCGGAACCGGCCTGGGAGAAACGGAAGATGTTGTCCACGAAGAGGAGCACGTCGCGGTTTTCCTCGTCGCGGAAGTATTCGGACATGGAGAGGGCGGAAAGCGCCACGCGGAGACGGGCACCGGGGGGCTCGTTCATCTGGCCGTATACCAGAGCCACCTTGGAGTTTTCGGGATTAGCCTGGTCGATAACGCCGGATTCGCTCATTTCCATGTAGAAGTCATTGCCTTCGCGGGTGCGTTCACCCACACCGGCGAACACGGACAGACCGGAGTGAGCCTTGGCGATGTTGTTGATGAGCTCCATGATGAGCACGGTCTTGCCCACGCCTGCACCACCGAA
>JAFZGH010000070.1 GCA_017555465.1 Akkermansia sp.
AAGGATTTGATGGTGGAGGCAAAAATGTGTGAGGCGTCCTGGCTTCTGCAGGCATCCCGGCGGGCATCGGCCTGTTCCGGGCGTTCATCCGGGGCTGCGGGGGCAAGGCCGGGAATGAATTTGAGGCTGCAGCGCGGGTGTGCTGTGCGCCAGGGCGATAGTACAACGATATCCCGCTGCTGGATTCCGGGGTTGCTTTGCAGCAGCTCCTGAATGATGCGAGTGACCTCTGCTGCTCGTTCCTGCGGCGTATCGGCAGGAGTGGAAAGGTGGATATCATCACCGCTCAGGGGGAGAATCATCATGTTCTGCGCCTCTGCCGGCAGCAGTGAGCGGCTGAAATCGGCAATCTGATGCGCATTGCGCAGGTTTGCATTCAGGCGCACGTGGGTAGGCAGTTCGGGGAGTTGGTCGTAGCGGTCGTACAAATCCTGGTGTTTATCGGCAAAGATATATAGTTTGCCTTTCGGCTTGAGCAGCTGCCGGATAATCTCCCACCAGATGCCGCGGAAATCCTGGGCTTCGTCTACAAAGATAGCATCATATCTGGGCATGCCGGGCAGCAAATGCATAATCTGCTCCAGCGCTATGTCCGGCAGGCGGTCTCCGGCACCTGTGTAATTGACCAGGTGTCCGAAGCCGTGAGACTCCAGAATCTGCTGGATGCAGTAGTCATGGAATGTACACACCTGCAGCACATCGCCGTGCTCTGGCAGCAGGGGGTGCTGCATCAGTTCGTGTGCCATGGCGTGGTTGAAGCAGAGCATGAGGAGGTGGTGCTGCCCATCGCGGGGGAGTTCTGCGGCCTGCCGGGCGGCTTCTGCGCAGGCAATGACGGTTTTTCCGCTGCCGGCGCAGCCTTCCACCCGTATGCCCCCGGTGCTTTCATAGAGCGCGGGGAGAATGTTCAGAATATTGGCCGTGGTGCTGTCCATTTCCTGAAGGTAGTTATCCAGGCTCATGTGGAACATCACACTGGGGGCAAGAGCTTCTGTGATTTTCTGCACTCGGTGCGCAGACATGCGCTCCGGCTGGTTGAGCACAAAGAGAGATTCGATGTGGTTCTGCAGCTGCTTCAGCCGGGAGGCTCCGCATAGATACAGTGAGCCGAAAGGCAGGTTGTTGTTTTCCCCGGCATTTGGTACGCCCTGGGTCAGAATGGCCATGTGGCGGTGTTCCGGCCAGCGCTGGCTGTTCTGTGGCAGGCAGCTGCAGCGGGCCAGGCTGCGCATGATTTTCTGCAGCGCGATGTTGGCTTGCTCCAGCGGACTCTGCGTGTGGGTTTTCCACTGGCTTTGCTCGTTTTTGCGGCTTTGCCAGCGTCCTTCATGCAGTCGCACCTGCGGCCAGTCCTTCACCTCGATGACAGCTATGCCTTTCTGTGGAACAAGAACCACGAAATCAGCCTCGTAGTGGATGTAGTGGTGCTCGTCCTCCAGGTAATCTTCTTTGCAGCTGTGGAAAACAACCCAGTCGGCAGGGAGGGCGGCCATGGCCTCAAACACCACGCGCTCCCCTCTCTGTATGTTCTGCTCGGGTATTCTGGAGTGGATTTTAGCCATAGCGGGCCAGTATCACGCTTGCTTCTTTTTGCGGGGGCTGCGTTTGCGGGCTCCTGCGGAGGCTGTGCTTTTTTTACGGCCTGCTGATTTGCGCGCAGCCGGGGGATTGACGGCAGCTATGCGTTCGCGCAGCAGAAGACCGGCCAGCAGTAGCAGAATGCCGCTGGCCAGCTGCATGCATTCCCAGCCCCAGATGAATTTCCATTTGTAGGTGTGTGCCTGGCTGGGGTCGAGTTCAGGGGTGATGACCTGCACCTGTTCACCGATAGTGTAGTCGGTGTCATCGGCATCAGTCATCAGACGGCTGATAACCAGTCCGTTGGGCACTGTGTAGCGAACGATGGGCTGGTAGGAGGGGGAGTCACCCATGGCGATATTGCCGTGGCTGAGCGCCTGAAATGTGGATTCAAAGGGCTGCACGCGCACATCTGTCACTGTGGCGGTGACTACTACGGACTCATGCACATACATGGCGGTGCGCAGCAGCTGGTAGAGCGCGCTGCAGGTCAGCAGAATGCCGGCAATCAGGAACAATCTGTTAGCGCGTGCGCCAACGAGGAGGGAAAGCAAATTCTTTATCATATCAATTTACGGCAACCCGGTGTTCAAAGGCTTCCACGCGTCCTCGTGCGGCGCAGCCGTGTGCCCACTGCAGCACTACGGCGGTATCCGGCATGGCGGCGGCCGCGCGGGCGGAAAGCTCGCGGTGGCGCGGGCGGGCCAGGGTGGTCTGCGGCAGGCTGGCCAGCAGGGTGCGGGCGTCATCGGTGCTCAGACGGAAAATTTCATCGGCACGGGGCATGGCTTCCAGAGCTTCCTCATCGGCATCCAGGCAGCGGATGCCCACTCCGTATCGTGCGGCGAGGTCGGTGAGTTCTTCTTCATTCGCAGCCCCTGGCAGCAGCAGCAGCTCGCTTTCCTGTGCCCACTGCCCGCAGGCCAGTGCACGGAAAAACGCCTGGCGGCAGCTCTCCTCGTCATCCGCAAAGCCCACGCATATTGCGCGGTATGAGAGCGCATCACCTGCTTCTTCCATGATGTAGGCGCCTTCGTCATCCCACGCTCCGGCTGGCCACTGCACGGCCACCAGATCCGGGTGTCCCCAGCTTTCCTCGCCATCTACCGGGTAGACGAATACGCCCTGTCCGGCGGTGTCGTACAGACGCACGGCCAGAGCCATTGCCTTGTGCAGCATGGTTTCGCCTTCTGCATTGCCGCCAAAGACATTTTGCAGGCTGGGGGAATCGCCCTCGCTGCGCAGGTAGTAGCCCTGGCCATTTTCCACGCGCGCCAGACAGGAATCCGGGTCAAGCGCAATGAATGAGAATTGCGAGCGCAGCGAGTGGTCGGAGTACGCATCACCCAGCACTGCACGCACTCGGGCAATCAGTTCCTTGCCCTTGATGGCATCCTCTGCGCGCTCCGGCAGAAGTGTGGGCAGAATCTCGTTGAGTTTTTCTCTGAGTCCCATGGTTATTTGCGGAGCTGGACGCCTGCCAGTTTCATATTCGGATCGACGGGGGTATCAAGGGGGGAGAAATCGCCGCTGCGGGCGCGGAGCATACCGGCAAAGGCAATCATGGCGGCGTTGTCGGTGGTCAGGCTGTTCGGCGGCAGGATGAGTTCAATGCGGCGGCGTCCGCACATTTCCTGAAGCTGGCGGCGCAGGCCGCTGTTGCAGGAAACACCGCCGGAAACCGCCAGTACCTTGTGGCGGCTCTTGCGAAGGGCTTTCATGGCCTTGTGCAGCAGCACATCGATGATGGCCTGGCGCACGCCGGCGCAGAGGTCGCACATGGTCTGCTCGTCCAGGTCATGCGGGTTGCCGCTTTCTACCAGTTTGGGCAAGGTGTAGAGCACGGCAGTTTTCAGACCGGAGAATGAAAAGTCGAGGTGGTCTTCATGCATCATGGGGCGCGGAAGCTTGAAGCGCTCCGGATCGCCTTTTTCGGCCAGTTTGTCGATTTCCGGGCCGCCGGGGTAGGGCAGGTCGAGCATTTTCGCCACCTTGTCGAAGGCTTCGCCCGCTGCATCGTCGCGGGAGCGCCCCAGTAAGGTGTAATCCCCCGGCCCTTTCACATCAATAAGCAGGCTGTGGCCGCCGCTTACCACCAGCCCCAGGTGCGGAACGAGCCCCGCTGGGTGGGTGATGAAGGGGGAAAGCATGTGCCCCTCCAGGTGGTTCACCGCCACAAAGGGCTTGCCTGCGGCCAGGGCCAGGGCTTTGGCTGCAGTGTTGCCCACCAGCAGGGCGGCCACCAGACCGGGGCCTGCCGTGCTGGCAAAGACATCTACCTCGTGAATGCTGCGGTTTGCTTTTTCCAGGGCTTCCTGCAGCACGGCGGGCAGGTTGGCGGAGTGATTGCGCGAGGCGAGCTCGGGAATCACGCCACCGTACATGCGGTGCAGGGGAATCTGCGTAGAGATGACCGAGCTGAGCAGCTGCGGCTGCCCGCTGCCGGTGTCCTCCATGAGGGCCACGGCGGTTTCATCGCAACTTGACTCGATTCCCAGTACCAGCATAGGTGTTACTTGGTTGCTGCCTTTCGGCGTTTGATTTTCGGTTCAGCCTTGCCCAGCACCACATCTTCTGTGATGGTGACGGTGTCGATGTTCTTGTCGCTGGGTACTTTGTACATGACATCCAGCATGAGATTCTCGAAAATGCCGCGCAGGGCGCGGGCGCCGGTGCCGCGCTCAATGGCCTGCTTAGCCATGGCGCGCAGCGCGCCTTCTTCCACCTTGAGCTTGGCGTTGTTCATGGCCATGAGCTTGGTGTACTGCTTCACCAGCGCGTTTTTCGGCTCGGTGAGCAGGTGCATGAGCTGGTCTTCCGTGAGGGTGGTCAGCGGGGTGAAAATGGGCAGACGTCCCATGAGCTCAGGAATCATACCGAACATGAAGAAGTCTTCCGGCATGGCCTTGGAAAGGATTTCCTCCTCGGTGTATTCCTTTGCATCGCGGTCTTCCTCCACGGCGGCAAAGCCCATGGCGGAGGAACCCAGCCGCTTGCGGATGATGCCCTCCAGCCCCACGAATGCACCGCCGCAGATGAAGAGGATGTTTTCCGTGTTCACGCGGATGTATTGCTCATTCGGGTGCTTGCGGCCTCCCTTGGGGGGGATGTTGCATTCCGTGCCTTCCACAATCTTGAGCAGCGCCTGCTGTACACCTTCGCCGGAGACATCGCGGGTGATGCTCACATTCTGCGTCTTGCGGCCGATCTTGTCAATTTCGTCCACATAGATGATGCCGCGCTCGGCCTTGGCCACATTCATATCCGCGGCCTGCAGGAGTCGCAGCACGATGTTTTCCACATCCTCGCCCACGTATCCGGCCTCCGTCAGCGTGGTGGCGTCTACAATGCAGAAGGGAACATCGAGAATCTTTGCCAGGGTCTTGGCCAGCAGGGTCTTGCCGCTGCCAGTGGAGCCTGCCATGAGAATGTTGCTCTTTTCGATTTCCACGCCATCATCAGTCTTGGGCTGGCGCAGTCGCAGGTAATGGTTGTACACCGCCACGCAGAGGGTGCGCTTGGCGCGCTCCTGCCCGATGACATAGGCATCGAGCATCTTGTGCATCTGCTCTGGGGTGGGCAGTTCATCCTGGCTTTTGGTCTGTACCTCAAGTACCGGGGAATCATCAACCTTCTCCTGGGGAATAATCTCCGGGTGCGTGCCCCGGATGAGGGAAAGAATACGGTCTGCCGCCACTTCGCCCATTTCGGAGCGGAACATGTGGTAGGTCATGCCTTCTACGCATTGGAAGCAGATGTGCGTGCCGTCCAGCGAGAGCATGGGGCGGCCTTCGTTTTCTGCTCCGCCGCATATAGAGCAAATCTTTTTCTGTTTTGCCATGTTGGGCGGGGGTTAGTTCTTCTTCTGCACCGGGGTGTGCTCCAGAATGCGGTCCACCAGGCCGTAGGCAAGTGATTCCTCTGCGGTCATGTAGTTATCGCGGTCCTGGTCCTGCTTCACGGTGTCAAAATCTTTGCCGGTGTGCTGGGAGAGTATGCCCGTGAGTCGCTTGTCCAGGCTGAACATGAACTTGATGGTGCGCTCCACATCGGCGGCCGTGCCCTGGGCTCCCCCGCGCACCTGGTGAATCATGACATGCGAATTCGGCAGGCAGAAACGCTTGCCTTTGGTGCCGGCGGCCAGCAGCACGGATGCCATGCTGGCAGCAATGCCGATGCAGTAGGTGTTGATATCGCAGGACACGAACTGCATGGTGTCGTAAATGGCCAGGCCTGCCGTTACAGAACCACCGGGGGAGTTGATGTAGATGTGAATATCCTTTTTCGGATCGGTCATCTGCAGGAACAGCAGCTGCGCAATCACGGAATTGGCCACGGTGTCATCGATTTCCGTGCCAATGAAGATAACTCGGTCCAGCAACAGACGGGAATAGATGTCGTATGCGCGTTCGCCCTGGCTGGTTTTTTCGATAACGGTGGGAATGTAGTAGTTTTTCGGGGTGTCCATAACGTGTTCAGGGCAACTCTAGCATATCGTGTGCACGCGGAAAAGAGAGAAATGGGGCATCATCCCTCGTATGCCACAGTTTCGCTGAATAGACAGGCTTTTTCCTTGCCATGGCCATGCTGTGTGATAGACTGTCCGTATGCGAAGTCTGCCCCTCATGCTCCTGTCTCTGGCCCTGGCCCCCCTGGCTATGGCGCAGGAAGATGCTGCAGGGCGTTTTTATGACGACCGTCTGGTGGAGTTCAATGCCTATCTGGATGCTCGTGCCGCGATGGCTCGTAACGATGCCGAGCGCCGCGCCGTGGCAGCGGAGAGAACGGCCTGCAAGCGACGCATTGAGGCTGCCCGTATGGGATATACGGGGCTTTCTCCGGAGGAACAGACCTTCTGGGATTCTCTGCGGACGGAACTGGATGCTGTGTTGAATCTCTGGCAGCATTCTGCAGAAGCGGAGGAGGGTGAGAAACAGGCTATACGCCAGACGGCACATGCCGCGTTACTGGCTGCTCAGCGTGCTTATGAAGCGCAGATGCGCTTTGCCCTGGCTCAGCTGGGAATGGCTGCCTGTATTCTGGATGCTGAAACGGTGGCCGAGAGTGCTTCTCATTTCCGAGCTGAGTTGCAGCGTGAGTACCGGCAGGATTTTCAGGCGGTCATTTATGCTGTGCCCTGGGGACTGGAAGAGCCAGCTGAGGAAGAGGAGGCAAAGGATACTCCCACTCATGAGAGCGCAGAGGCAGAGGAGGGGACTGTTGATCTGGAGACCGTGGAGGAAAGTACGGCTCTGGAAACGCCCGCTACTCCATTGATGGTGCAGGAACTGGCGCATGAACTTTCACATACCGATGCTGCCCGTGCGGAATCCGCCGGGCGCGCTGCGGACTTGTGGCTGGGGTATCTGAAACTCTGTGCCCGGCAGGTGGAGCTTTGCTTTGGTTCGGAGCGCGGCGCGTCGCTGGTGGCGGGGGTACCGTTGCCTGGCGCTGTGGAGATGAGTTATTTCCATGCAGTGCAGGAGCGCTCATGCCGCTTGTTTCATGAGGCAGAACAGGCGTGGGAGTCTTATGTGGCGGCCATCGTGGCCGCTCACGACCCAGGATGGCAGGCTTCGGAGGGGGCAATGGCGCATACGCCCGTTTCTGCAGAAGCGCAGCAGATGCGTTTCCCGCTTTATGCTACACATGAGCAATATCTTGCCTTTGTGCTTTCGCCCCATTTGCAGTATGTTGAGCCCGAGCCTCTTCCTGATACCAGTATAGCGGAAGATTAAGTCACGACGCGGCAGTCGGCTGCGGTCATTGCTCCTTGGGGGCTTTTCCTTGATAAATTGCAGGGAGCCTGGCTTCTGTGTTTTCGTCAATTCTCCCCTGCGTAAATAACCGTGGGGTTGATGCGCGGAATTACATTGATGCTGCGTGCGTGCCGGTGAGTGGCGCGGCAATGTTCAAGAATCATGGCGAGGCGTTCCATCTGCCCCTTGATATCGTACACCTGCATAAGTACTTCAGCCCCGTTCTCCAGTGTAATGATGATTTTCCATTCTTTGGGCCGGAATATCTCACGAATGGCCGGAATCTCTACCAGAGAATAATGGTTGGCTGCCGCCACTAACTCCACAATAGGGCGTCTGCGTTCTTCCGAAATTTCCGAGCCTGATGCAAAGTCCTTTACATCGCCCGGCTGCAGGTACCACACCGGAACGCCCATGAAATTGCGGTGGTATTCCGGCATGACCGGGAACAATTTGCCGCTGGGGTCCATGAAGAAGCGTACGCGGTTGCCTGTGTCGGTGCCGCTTTCCTGCTCTACGTAGACCACGGGGATGCGCTCATTGATTTCAATGTGCAGCGTATCCGGCAGCTCTGCGCGGATGTGGGCAGATTCGATGCAGGGATTCTCCTCCAGCTTGCGTTGCATGGCACTGGTATCCAGGGTTGCCATGTTCACAGCACCTTCGATGCCCAGAATTTTCATGGCCTGCTCTTTGGAAATGAGCTTTTGGCGGGCATCGAAGCTTACTTTTTCCATGCTCAGGCTGTATGCCTTTTCTACTGCGGCTTTACCCCCCCAGAACAATGCGGCCAGCAGAGGCACGACAATCAGCAGGATGATACTCCAACGGCGCAGTCGCCGCAAACCTCGTCGCAACGCAACTATGCTGAAGAGCCGGTCCTTGATGGAAAGCGCCGCTTCCAGCAGCCTCACATTGGCTGAGGCTGCGTGTGATTCCCGGTGGTGGCGTCTGTATTGATTCCGGCTCTTCATGCAGGCATTGCGGGCGGCGGTGAAATCAGCCTCGGGGCTGGTTCAGAGACACTTCTGCAATGCGGGTGCAGAGCTGGCCATAGCTGATACCGGCAGCTGCGGCTGCCTTGGGGAAGAGGGAGGCGCTGGTCATGCCCGGAATCGTGTTGATTTCCAGCACATAGGGCTTGCCGTCGTCAGTCAGCAGCACGTCTACGCGGCCATATACTTCCACATTCAGCGCTTTGTAAGCCGCCACGGCGGCAGCCTGGACTGCAGCTGTTTCCTCCGGTGTGATATCGGCCGGGCAGATGTAGTCGGAGCCTACGCCGCCGTAAAGAGAGGGATATTTGTTGTTCATATCATAGAACCCGCTGCGTGGGCAGATATGGACAACCGGCAGGGCTTCACCGTTGAAAATAGCGACTGTGAGCTCCTTGCCCTTGATGTATTCCTCCACCAGAATTTCCTTGCCGTACTTGGCCGCGTCGGCCACGGCGGCGGGAAGCTCTGCGGCTTCATGCACGATGTGCACGCCTACGGAAGACCCCTCGCAGGGTGGCTTGATGACGCAGGGAACGGGCAGGGTAGGCATTTCGCCGGGGGCGATTGTTTCGCTCTGCGGGGTGGGTACATTGCCTGCAATGAAGAATTTCTTGGTCAGAACCTTGTCAAAGCAATTGCGGCTGGTGGCGGAACCCGCGCCGGTGTAGGGGATACCCAGTTCTTCCAGATATGCCTGCAGGCCGCCGTCCTCGCCATAGGTGCCGTGAATCATGTTGTAGCACAGCTCGGTGCCTGCCGGGATTTCGGGGCGTTCGGAATCAACGATAACAGGTGTTACTGCGGTGAACCCTTCATTGCGCAGAGCTTCGAGCACGCCATTGCCAGAGGCAAGGGAAACCTCGCGTTCCGAACCAGGGCCGCCCATCAGCAGGGCAATCTTCGTATCCTTTTTAAGTTCTTTCATGTGCGGGAGAATGTTGATTAGAATTCAAGTTCGCGGTTGCCGATGACCTGCACTTCTTCGTGCAGGGTGATGCCTCGTTCCTTCTGCGCGGTGCGCAGCACGTGGTTAATCAGTTCGGTCACATCGGTGGCTTTTGCATCGCCCTTGTTGATGATGAAATTACCGTGCTTGGTGGAAATCTCTGCACCGCCGATGCTGTAGCCCTTGAGGCCGAGCTCATCAATCAACTTGCCAGCGGGAATTTCTGCCGGGTTGCGGAAGGTGCAGCCTGCACTGGGTTCAATCGGCTGGCTGGCCTTGCGGCGGGCGCGGAATTCTTCCATCTTCTGCTCGATATCGGCCGTGTTGCCGCGTGTGCCGCTGAAGGTGGCCAGCATTACCATGTTGTGCTCAAAGTCCGGGATGCTGCGGTAGCGGGCGGGCTCCATGTCATGCTTGCACATGGTGATGATTTCGCCATCTTCATCCAGCGCGGTGGCGGAGACAAAGTTTTCCCACATTTCGCCGCCCATGCTGCCGGCGTTCATGCGCAGGCTGCCGCCCACGCAACCGGGGATGCCGTCCATCCACTCAAATCCGGCAATGCCGTGCTTTGCTGCAAAGGCTGCCAGTTTCTTGACCTTCACATTGGCGCCGGCCAGAATCGTGGTGGAATCCATGAGCTCCAGCTTGTCAAAGTCGCCGCCGCAGGGGTGCACCACCGCACCGCGGATGCCGCCGTCGCGCACTACCAGATTGGAACCACGGCCCACGACATGCACCGGGATGTTGTGATCCTTGAAATAGTTTACCACTTCCTGCATGCATTCCAGCGTATCCGGCTCCACCCAGAACTGGGCAACACCGCCTACACCCAGGGTGGTGTGCTTCTTCATCGGTTCATAAAGTCGGGCAGGGAACTCGCGTCCGCATTCTGCCTGCATCTCGGTGAGTACGCGCAAATCCTGGGAAATCTTAGCGCCTGCCACGTGCACATTGCCGGCACCCAGGGTCAGGAAGAGATCGCCGGGGCGCAGCTGGTTGCCTACCGTGTAGTGAGCCATGCTCATATCCGGCAGGAAGGTGGCATCAGCCTCCGGGGCGTGTTCGTGCACGGCGTCTACAATGGTCTGACCGGAAATGCCGGGAATCGGCAGTTCACTGGCCGGGTAGACATCTGCTACAAAAAGCTTGTCTACATTCTGAAGAACCCGGCCGAAATCATCGCGCAGCAGCTTGGTGCGTGTGTAGCGGTGCGGCTGGAAGAAGATGACCAGGCGTTCCGGGTTGAGACTCTGTGCGGTCTGCACGGTGGCTGCAATTTCCGTCGGATGATGACCGTAGTCGTCCACGATGCGGTAATCGTAGCTCATGAACTTGGTTTCAAACCGGCGGCGGGCACCAGCGAACGAGGCGAGACCTCGGGCAATGCTGGCGAAATCTGCTCCCATTTCCAGCGCTGCAGCTGTGGCTGCAAGCGAGTTGAGGACGTTGTGCTTGCCGGGGATGCCGAGCTCCACACGGCCCAGTTTTTCACCCTTGTGGTTGATGGTGTAGAGCGTGCGGCCGCGCTTCACTGTCACATCAGAAGCGGTGTAATCGGCGTCTTCCCAACCATAGGAAACGCTGTTCGGATACTGGCTGCATACATCTGCCGCGCCGGCGTCGCTCTTGCAGTAGAAAATCTTGCCGCGGGTCTGGCGGCACAGGGTGTGGAAAACGTCTTTGATGTGATCCAGGTCGCGGTAGAAGTCGAGGTGCTCTGCCTCCACGTTCAGCACAATGCTGTGCTCCGGCACATAATTGACCAGCGTGCCGTCGGATTCGTCGCCCTCAGCCACGAGGTAATCGCTGTCTGCGTTCCAGTGAGCATTTGCACCCAGCACGGGGATTTCTGCACCCACATAGTGGCAGGGGCGCAGCCGGGCCTCGCGCAGCAGGTGCGCTGTCAGAGCTGAAGTGGTGGTCTTGCCGTGTGTGCCGGCAACAACCACGCCCTTCTTGTTGTTCAGTATGGCCGCAAGGCATTCTGCGCGGCGCATGCACATGCTGCCCAGTTTGCGGGCAGCGGCCAGTGCTACGTTGTCCTCACGAATGGCGCTGGAATAAATGACAATTTCTGCATCAGCCACAGCCTCAGCGGTATGCGGGCAGGCAAACGCCAGGCCGCTCTGCTGCAGACGCTCGGTTTCCTCACTGGTCACGCGGTCGCAACCGCTCACTCTGTGCCCCATTTCCAGGAGCATGCGTGCAATGCCGCTCATGCCGGCACCGGCCACACCGATTAGGTGGATACGCACCGGGTTTTCCCGGTCCAAAAGTCGTTTGCGCAACTGGTCAATC
>JAFZGH010000071.1 GCA_017555465.1 Akkermansia sp.
ACCACATGGAGTTCTGGCAAGGCGGCCCCGGCCGCGTGCATGACCGCTTCATGTACTCCCTGCAGGCAGATGGCAGCTGGAGCATTGAGCGCCTGCAACCCTGAACCCCCTGTTCCGGAAAAAGCTTGCCAAATGCGGCAGGGTGTGGTAGGGTGCGTGCCGTTCTAAGAATCCACGCACCCTTTTATGTTCACCGAATATGTTGGCCAGCTGACGGAAAGTCTCATGCCGTATTTTGAAGGAATGGATACCTCTGTGGCCTGCGGCGTGGTGGCAGTAGTGGTGCTGGTGGCCATCTGGATATTTGCGCGGATTCTGCGTATACTGGCCGCTGTTCTGCTGGCGTTCTGCCTGGTGTTCCTGGTATTGAAAATCGGGTTTGATATCGACCTGCTCCATTACATCGGCGTGTTCCAGAAACCGTAAAACGCCGGGTTATTTCTTTTTCAGGAGCTCAATATCGCCGCCGCGCTGGCGGATGCGCTGGGGTTCCGGGCGTTTGAGGCGCAGTTTCACGCGGTGCCGGTAACCGCCGGCATTGGTGCGCACACGCACGGTAGTAAAACGGCTTGCATCGAGCTCATGCCCCGCTCCGGCAGGTGAAGCCGTGGGAGCCGCCTGCACCTCGCGGTAAATGGCTTTGAGTTTTTCCAGATAAGCGGGGTCGGCAGCAGCTTCCTGCAACAGGGGATTCACGGGTATCTGCGCCGGCTCCTGCACACCGGCCGGGTCTTCCACCGGGGCCACCTCCGGCTCTGCCATGCGGGTGGCATCGCGTTCCTGGATAATCTTCTCCATCTCCGGATCTTTCTTGAGCAGCTCGGCAGCCTCTGCCTCGGGATTGACGGTCTGCACAATATCCTCACCGGGTTTTGCAGCGCTGTCCGGGTGGCTGCGGAGGTATTTTTCAAACTCCGGGTCTGGTTCAGCACCATTCTGCATGGCGCGGTCATAGGCACGGGCAGCCTCCGGAATCTGCTTCATTTCGGCATAAAGGCGTGCCATGTTGTAATGGGCATCGCCCAGGCCCGGCTTGAGCTTGAGCGCGGCAGCAAAGTGTTTGAGCGCCAGGTCATACTGCCCGCTCACGCCTTCGATATTGGCCAGGTAGAAGAAAGCTTCCGCATTGCCGGGGTCCAGCTCGATGGTACGGGAGAACATGCGGGAAGCTTCCTCAAGGCGGTCCAGGCGGTAGTAGCTGACACCTGCCAGGAAATAGGAAATAGCCAGATCCGGTGCCAGGCGGGTGGCGCGGGCAAAGAATTCCAGCGACTCATCGCAGCGGTTGCGGTAAAGCAGAATCGTCCCCAGATTCACGAGACCCGCTACATGGTCAGGCTGGGCATCGTACAAGGTCCGGTAAAGCTGTTCTGCTGCAGTATAACGCCCCTTGGTAAAGGCTTTGGAGGCCAGATCGGCCAAGGTTTCCATCTGCAGCCCTTCGCGCACCGCCTCCGTGCTTTGTTCAACGGTTCCGTTAAGGGCAGCTTCCATGGCTCGGCGTTCAGCCGTGGTCAGGTCAAGCGTGCTTTCCTCTTCCAGCTTCTGCAAAGCGCTTAGTGTGGCCGGGTCCTGGTTTTTAATCTGCTTATACGTTTCAATCAGGAGCTTTCGGCCTTCCTCCTGCATGGCAAGACTCCGGCGCTGTTTGGCAATCACCGCGCGCAGAAGCTCGATTTCCTCCGCCAGCGCAGGGTCAGCCGGGGGCTGGTTCTGGTTTTTATCCAGGTCAGCCTCAATGTTATTGAGACGCTCGGTAAGTTCGCTGACGCGGCGGCGGTACCCCATGTTTTCCTCGTAAATACCGCTCATTTCATCGCGGAGGCGGTCTGCCTCACCACGTGCAGAATCCAGCTGCTGCTGCAGCACACTGCGTTCGTCATCAGAACCGGCAGCGCGCCCCTCCAGCTCGGCAATACGCGCCTGGGCATCCTTGAGCTGCTGCTCCAGGGTCAGGTTCTGGTCCAGCAGGGCCTTGGTCTTTTCCGGGCTGTTCAGCTCAACAATGGCGCGCAGTTGTTCGTTCTCGGCTTTCAGAGCATCGCGCTCGCGGGTTACGCGGGCCAGTTCTTCCTGCGTCTGGGCCAGCGAGGTTTCCAACTCCACGATGCGGGCTTCTGCCTTGACCCGGGCATCCTCACTGGCGCGGTACTTAGCTTCCATTTCCGCCAGCTGCTGGGTGAGCGAATTGACCACTTCATTGCCGGCAGAGCGCTCGGTAATCACCTGCTGCTGGAGCTGGTCATAGCGGTCTTTATACATTTTCTGCTCCATGCGGGCAGTAATGAGTTCTTTCTGGGAATCCTCAAACCTGGCATTGAGCTCCCGGTATGCCACTGCCATCTTGCGGCATTCCTCCTGCGCCGCTGCCAGGGCATTGTACAGTTTCTTATCGGTGGTATCGTAGTCCGGCAGCTCGATTGGGCGGTAATCACTGGTAACCGGGTCTGCAGGGCGTTGCACACCAGGCAATTCCACGCCCATGGCCACAGGCCGTCCTGGTTGCCGCCCCGTCGGGATGGGTGCTTCTGCCGATTTGCGGCGGTATGAAGCCAGGTTATCTGCCAACAGGCGGCGGCGGGTGGCCACCAGATTGCTTTTCCACTGCGGAAAATCTTTGACGATGCGTGCAAGGACTTTCTCTGCCTGCTGGCCCTTGCTGATGGCGGCATTATAGTTCTGGCGAGCGGCCAGCTGCTCGGATTCGCGGCAGAGGCGGTAGGCTGTCAGGTAGTGTTCTGCAGGGTCTGTGACCCGCTGCGTTTCCGCCGGCGCCGGGCTGACTGCCTGCGCCTGCAACGGCGCTACGCCGGCCAGCGCCAGCGCACAGAATACAGCCAGGGTGCATGTATGTTTCGCCATCATTTCGCAGAATATGCCTTCCATGATACCCAAACCCGCCCCCGTTGCAAGCAGTAATCGTGTAATGAAGGCAGATTTCGGGGCACAAAAAAGCTCCGGGATGCAACCCGGAGCTTTTTTTATTAACTGAATGCTGCCGGCTCCGGCAGCATGGAGAGAGAGGTTTCAGGTTTTACTCCTGCACCATCACCAGGCGCAGGGGAGTGGAAGAAACGAGTTCGCCGTCGAGGGTCACGTTGATGGCATAGGTGCCGACCTTCTCGAAGCGGAGACCCTGGAAGTTCATGATGAGGTTGCGGGTAAGGAAGGAAGCGCCTTCGGGCAGAGCCACCTTGAGGTCACCCACGATGGGCATGCGTTCCTTGTCGAGCGGAGTACCGTCTTCATCGATGATGGAGATGCCCAGCTTGTGGTCGCCAGAGTCCTCAGGGGTGAGGCAGAGGCGCAGAGCCAGAGCGCAGGCAGGGTGAATCACAGGGAACTGACGAGCAAAGAGGGTATCGAATGCACCCTGCACACAGAGCTTGCCCTGATAATCGGCGGCGTAGTCGCAAAGAACGGCAACTTGAATATCCATGGTATTAATTGATGTTGGTTATGATTGGAATCTGCAGTTTCTCTGCCTATGCAAAGAAAAATGACTTCTCTACTTCTACCACAAAAGAAGTAGCTTTCAAGCACAAAATAAAACATGCAATCATGCTGACACAATATCACTTCAGCACTCGCCCGATCTGGCGGTTGGCCGCCACTACAATCGGTATGGAGGATATCAGAACACAGAAGAGCAGTGTAAATGAAATAAGCTGTATTTCCGGCATGATTTCCTCCAGGGTAAGGCTGTACTGCCCCAGTTTGAACTGCGCCACAATGATTTTCTGTGCCTTCATGAACACCGCTATGGCCGCCGCAAATGAAGCCGCCACCAGCACAAGGTTCTCTATAATAAAGTTGCCCACCAGCAGAAGCGGGTGGATACCAAAACTCTTCATGAGCGTGTAGATAAACTCATTCTGGCGGTATTCCATGCCCGCCAGAGCCGTGAGCAGGACACCCACGATAAAGACAATCCCCAGACAGAATGTTGCCCGGCATTGATTCTGATTACCCAGGATAATATCCATTTCCTCCAGCAGCGCCGCGGCGGATGAAACACTTCCTTCTATACCTTCTAACTTTTTGAGCGTGTTGATATACCGCACCACGCGATGCAGAGAATCAGCCCCCTGCAGGTCCCTCACCTGCAGCAGCATGCGCAGGTAACGGGAAGAAAAATCGGGGGAGAACTGCTCCACGGTTTCGGGCTGCACCAGCAAAACGCCGTTTTCCATCAGCCGCATCAACAGGTGCTCTGCCGGCAGGTAGCGCACCATAGCCGTGATACCTTCATCGAGCCCGTTGATTTTTACATCGACAGGGCCCTGGGGGAAAATAGCGGATTCTGCCGGGCAGAGCAAGGTAGGACCACCGCCGGGTGCCAGCAAAGGCATGAACTGCCCGGCTCGCCGGAAATCATAAGTGACAATGGGCACATGCCGGAGCTCACCCACCTTGGCATTGCCAGCCGGAATGACAAGCACCGAATCAGCCCCCAGCCATTTTTCTGCTTCCTGGCGGGTGGGCAGACAAACGGATTTCCCCTTTTCCGGCAGCATCAGGAAGGCGGCTACCAGGTCCCCGCCGCGACTCCGGATTTTATCGCGGATTGCCTTTGCGGAAATCACATAACTCCCCAGGAAGCATAAGGCGCAGAGCGACAGAAAAAACACCACCAGCACGCGGGCCAGAGGGCTGGAGGCACGCGTGAACCAACGGTGTATCGTATCTTTAGCAAGATACAGGATGGTCAAAATCAATGAGATCATCAGCCAGTTCGAGGAGTCGGCTATCGTGTGTGCTGATGATGCAGATACGCGATGAAGCGTCCTGTGTCACCAGCTTCTTGATAATGTCAGTATTACCATCATCCAGGCCGGATGTCGGTTCATCCAGCAGAATGGCGGGGGCATTTTTCATAAGGGTGCGGGCAAGAGCTGCACGCTGAGCCTGACCGCCGGAAAGTTTATCAGCCCGGCGGTAGCGCAAGTCCTGCAGACCGAGGTCGCGAATCAAGGCTTCGCAGCGGGGTTTCCACTCACTGCGGGGCAGCATGGCCATCTCCGCCGCCAGGTGCAGGTTGCGTTCCACACTCATGAGCGGCAGCAGGTTAATCCCCTGGAACATATAGGCCACATCGCGTCGGTGGTAGCGGCGGCTGGTTACTTTCACCCCGGTGGGGGTGATGATACGACCGCTGTTTACCTTAAGATACCCGGCCAGCAGCTTGAGCAGCGTTGTCTTGCCCGAGCCGGAATAACCTTTGAGCACCGTGATACCTGGTTTGAAAACATGGGAAAAGCCATCGAACACCTTGACATCGCGGCTGTAGGCAAAGGAAATGTTATCGCAGATAAGCTCCATGACAGCAGCGGAAAAAGAAATCAGGGGTTGCGAGGGCGGATGATGATATCCCGCTCACCCACCAGGACAAGCACGTGTTCCGGATAAAGGCGCTGTATCAACTGCTCCCAGTTCTCACATTCGGCGGCGGCCGGGTGCGCTACCAGCTCCAGCTTACTTACAAACTGAGCATGCTCACCTGCCTCGTAGAACAAACGGGCCTGGGCATTGCTACCCAGCAGATTAAACGCTGTTTCCTTATCTGCTTCAGGCACCTGGAAATAGTACACCAGCATATCACCGCGGCCCGTGTTGTTCTGCTCCAGCTTGCGCTGGGCAAACGTGCCGCGGAGTTGTCTGCCTTCCGGCAGCGAGACACTCACGCTGAAATTCTCCTCGGGCAGGTTTATCAGCTCAGCGCGACTAAGCGCCACCGTGATATAAAAAGCCGAATCATCGCACACGGCGGCAAAATGTCTCCCTGGAAGCGACACATACTCAAATGGCTTTGTCCTGTCTTCCGGCAGAGGAAATTGATACTGCAAGCGCCCGGCAAAGGGCATTTTCAGGGTCAGTTTGGCGTGGTTACGCTCAAATTCCTGCTTCATGAGGCGGGGGGAGCTTTCCTGCTCACGCTTCAGCAGGCCGATTCTCTCATCAATATCCTTCAGCGATTCCGGCGTAGGCGGCACATCATCCGCCCCCATACCCTTGGCATAGCGGCGCTCGCGCGGGGAAAGATCCAGGTAGAACTGAACCTTCTGGCGCTGCACCTCCAGCTTGCGCAATTCATCGCGCAAGCGCATATTTTCGCGGGCAATCTTAAGTTCCAGTTCCTCGCGTTCCTGTTCCGTTCGTTCCTCATGCAACACGGCAATGACCGCTCCGGCGGCCTGGTGCTGCGAGGCATCCGCCAGGTGAGTCACCACGCCATTCTCCAACGACAGGGTGGCCGCCTGCTCCGGCACAATCTTGGCCGGAAGCAAAGCCACCTGCACCGGCTCAGCGTTCACCCCGGGGAGCAACGCAGCCAGCCATGCAGCAACAGGAAAATAACGGCAATTCATGGAATGAAAGAGGCAGATTACATGGGGAAGCCCAGGCCGCCGGTCACCTTGCGCATCTCGGCCTCAGCCATGTTCTTGGCGCCGGTGAGGGCATCCTGCACAGCCTTGAGCACCAGGCTCTGCAGGAATTCGGCATCATCGGGGTCCACCACTGCGGGGTCGATGCTCAGGGCCTTAATCATGCCCGTGCCATCAGCCGTGGCCTTAATCTTGCCGCCGGCGGTTTCAGCGGTGTATTCCTTTTCGGCCAGGCGTGCCTGGGCCTGGGCCATATTGGCCTGCATGGCCTGGGCCTGCTTCATGAGTTTCTGCAAGTTCATAATGTTATATCAGCGTGTGTTATTTGATAAGGGTTGCGTGGAATTCCTTGAGCGCGAGCTCCACCAGCGGGTCGTGGTAGAACTCCTCCTCCGTGGGGCGCAGGGATTCAGGAGCTGCCGGCTTTTCCGGCGCTGGCTTCTTCTCCGGTGCCTTGGGCTTGGGAGCAGCCGGGCGCGGGGCGGGAATGGGCAGCGGCGCGGGGGGCAGCGGTTCTTCCACCACGGGCGGCGGCACACTGGCATCTGTCACCAGGCGCAGGGTGATGCTGTGCCCGCAGATACGGGGTGCATGCTCGGCAATCAGCTCGCCGAGCGTCTCGCCCAGCAGCGCATCGCGCGAATCGGTATCCTCCGGGTGAATCGCCAGCGTCACCAGGCCGTCGTCATCAGAGATAAACATGGTGTTGCCCACGGTTCCCGCCTGCAGCGGCGAAGCCTCGCGCAGCGCTGCCAGCAGTGCCTCCCAGCCCTCCGGGGTCATGGGGCCGGCAGCAGCAGGCGCACCGAACTCATCCCCGGCAAACATGGCCGGCGGCTCATCATCAAACATGGGCGGGGGCGCATCCTCCAGGTCCGGGTCAAGCGCAAAACTGGGCGGCGCATCATCAATCGGCTCCAACCCGGCAGGCATGGGCGCAGGCTCTGCCTCCACCACCGGAGCGGG
>JAFZGH010000072.1 GCA_017555465.1 Akkermansia sp.
AGCTGGCGGCGGGCTTCCTGCATCACGAAATCGCCCGTTTCAAAACTGCCCAGCGGCGTGCCGAAAATAGCGGTGTTGTCCCCGGCGTTCACGTTGTCAATATCCGGCAGTACATCATCGCGGTCGGGCGGCAGTTCATATACCAGCACATGTCCGGGTACGCCGCAGCCCGGCAGGCTGATGACCCAGTCTTCCTTGCTTATCCACTCTGCCAGCGGCTTATCTGCGGGCGGTTCATCCAGCACGAGGTCGGCGGATTCGAGCTTCCTGAAGGAAAGCTGTGAGTCTACATCGAAAGCTCGGATGCTTTCCACTTCGTCACCAAAAAACTCAATGCGCAGCGGCCAGGCAGATTGCAGCGGGAAAACGTCCAGAATGCCGCCGCGCAGACTCCATTCGCCGCGGCCGGTCACCTGGTCAACACGCTCGAATTCGTGGTCGAGCAGGGCGGTGCACACATCATCCAGCGGGTATTCGCCCTCCACCCGCAGGGTGAGGGTGAAGCCTGCGCCTGCCGCAAAACTGGGGGCGGGCTGCTGCAGGGCGGCTGCTGTCACGAGTACCGCCTGCGTTTCCTTTGCCGGGCCGGAGATAGCGCGCAGGGCTTCCAGACGCTCGGCTGCTAAATCGGGGTCGGAGATGCCGTTGTTGATGTGGATTTCCTGCTCCGGCACAAAGACGGCCTGTGCCCCCTGCCAGAGCGGCCACTCAGCCGCCAGCCGTTCCTGCACGGGCAGGGCATCGGCCACCACCCATACGCGGCGGTGCTTGTCGGAGGCAGCCGCCACCATGGCCGCTACAAAGGAATAGGCCGCCGGGCTAACCCGCTCCAGCACCAGCGGGGAATCCATCGAGCCTTCAAGACGCAGCCGCTCCAGCTCCCCGGCAAAGGCAGGGGAGTTCGCAACAATCTCTGTGAGCGGCTTCGCCACGCGCGTTCATGGTATCAGTATGCGTGGCAGTTGTCAAATAAAAGCTTGCCAAGGTCAGGGGCGGGTGCTAGGATAGGCGCGCATCACTGCTCCGGTAGCTCAGTTGGATAGAGCACGAGCCTTCTAAGCTTGGGGTCCCGCGTTCGAGCCGCGGCCGGAGCGGAACAAGGGCCTGCACATGGAAATGTGCAGGCCCTTTTCAATTCAGGCTTGAATGCCGGGGCGAACCATGGTAGCATGAGGGGGTACATGTTAGTATGACTATGAAAGCTTTTATGATTATGTTCGGCAGCTTGTTCTGCCTGGGGACTCTGGTGCATGCTCAGGATGTGGCTGAGGAGGCAACGGAAGAGACTACTGAGCAGGTGGAGACTGTCTCCATTCCTGACCTGGTGAAGGAGGCTCAGTATGTAACCAAGGTGAAGCCTAAAAAGAAGGCCAGCGTGTATTTCTTCCTGCGTTCTCACTCCCGCTGCGGGTTCTGCCGCAAGATTGTGCCGGAGATGAATGCCCTGTACAAGGAGATGAAGAACAAGGGTGCCGAGGTGATTATGCTCAACGGCGACCCCGATGCTGAAAAGGCCGCAGCATGGGCAAAGGAAATGGATATCACCATTCCGATGGTGACCCCGGAAACCTGCGGCCCGATTGCTGCCGTTGTGCCTGCCGGCGGTAGTGGTGGTTCTCCGAATATCACGGCAGTTATGGCCGACGGTACCCGCCTGGAAGGTGTTTCCGGTGCAAGTAAGTGCCCGGAACTGGTTGGCAGCTGGAAAGATATGGTAAAGGACGCCAAGAAGGCAGAGGCTGAGAAGAAAAAAGCCGAAGCCAAGAAGGCTAAGAAGTCCAAGAATAAAAAGAAGAAGTCTAAGAAGGCTGCCAGCGAGGAGCTGTAAAGATAGCTTTGGTGACTGATAAAGAGAAGCCCTGCACATCGCTGAAATGTGCAGGGCTTCTGGTATTTGTCAGGGGAGAACAGGGTGTCAATAATTCAGCTCACCAGCGAGTACGCGGCGTTCGAATTCCTTGATATCAACCACCTCGCCGGTGCGGCGGGCGTGCTCCACGGCAAAGGCAATCACATGGGAGTGGGCGCTGGCCTGAATCGGCGTGGTCATGAGGGCGGTATCCTCCACCACGCGCATATCATTGTACAGGTTGCTCACCAGACCCCAGTCGCCACCGCCGTGGCCGGCGTAGCCACCGGCGGCTTCTTCGATTTCCACCTTGCGTATCTTCTTGGAGAAATGCTCGGTGATGGTGATTTCGCCCGGGCCGTTTTCCTTGTAGAATGCGCCGGCGCGGAGTTTTGCCTTTGTGCCGTAGATTTCGATGTGGCGGCCTTCTTCGAAGGCTGTCATGGTGAAAGTGCCGGTGATGCCTCCCATGTAGCGGAGGATGGCTACCAGGTGGTCTGGCTGGTCATTGTCTTCGCACTGGAAGGCGTCGCGCCCCCACTGGGAAGTCTTGAGCCATTCGGTAATCTGCTCCGGAGTGGCTTCATCCACACCGTCCATCACCATCTTGAGCCAGCGGCGGCAGGAGTCATCGGTAATGTATTTGCGGGCATCCCACGGGTCTTCGCCGATGGGGGTGGTCCAGTCCGTGCAGCGGGCAGGGCGGGGTTCTGTGAGTGTTTCCTTGCGGAAGAAGGAAAGCTCACCGAAGCTGGAAACCTGTTCGCAGGGGCGGTTGAGTAGCCAGTGGAGGATATCCATATCGTGGCAGCACTTGGCCACAATCATGGGGGTGGATTTAGCGCTGTTGCCCCAGTGCCCGCGCACAAAGGAATGACCGAAGTGCCAGGCGCCCACGCCTTCGTTGGCGTTGAAGGTCATGATTTCGCCCAGTTCGCCGCTGCGGATGATGTTGCGGATGGTGTTGTAGAACGGCGTGTAGCGCAGCACGTGGCAGATCGCTACGCGGCGGCCCAGCTTTTCTGCCAGGTCACGCAGTTCCAGCGCCTCGCGCAGCGTTTTGGAAATTGGTTTCTCCAGCAGCAGGTCATACCCCAGTTCCAGGGCGCGTCTGGCGGGCTCAAAGTGGTAGTCATCCTGCGTGCCGATGATGGCTACATCGGCCATTTTCGGCTGGCTGAGCAATTCATCGGCATTTGCAAAGAGGCGGATGGAGCTGCGTTCCTCCTCCGGCGCGAAATCCCGCACCTGTTCTGCGCGGCAGGTGACCGGGTCTGCCGCAGCCACAATGCGGAATTGCTCCGGGTATTCCATGGCCAGTTTCATGTATGTGCGCGTGCGGGAACCGCAGCCAATGCCGACGAGTGTAATTCTACCGTTTTCCATAGCGAGTGTACGCACCCATTGTACGCCGCAAACGGCCGGGGCTCAAGCGCAAAAAAGCCCTGCACGTGTCAGCGTGCAGGGCTTGTGAGTGGATGCCTCATTGCGGTGGGCAGTCCTTGCTGCAGTGGCATTTGCCGTTGGCCCGCCGCAATTCATTTATCCAGAGAAGCGCGAGCCCGGCGGTAAGCCCCATGAGAATGACGGCATTGGCCGCGCAGGCGGCTGCCTTCATGCATCGGCGGTGGTGTTTGTCCGCCATCCATTGCTCCACCTTCTCCTCTGCTGCTTTGATTTGTTCCTGATCCATGTGGGTTGGATGCATTGGGGGACATTTTTGGGTAAAAACGATTGGAAATGAGCTCTGGCTTAATGGCGTAAACCAAGATTTTTGAACTTGAATTGTGGTCAAGGAAATGGTAGAGTTAACGTGGTTTTGTTTTCTTCCACTATGAAATATGTATTATATTCACTAGCCGTGGCTGTGTTGTGTATGGGTAGCCTGCAACCGGTAATAGCAGATGATGCTGCTCCGGCAGCGGTCGCTGTACCGCCGGCTTCTGCATGGAATTTGCCTGAAAAGTTGCGACAGCAGTTGATTAGCGAAATCAATAAGCGGCTTAAGGGGTATGATACCGAGAAGGTGCAGGCATTTCTCAAGAACAAGGAAAATCAAAAGCTTCTGCTGATGTATCATTTTGCCAACCTGGAGGTGGGTCAGCAGGATGCAAACAAGAAGTTTAATGAGAACCTGGCAAAGAATGTGCAGGGCAGGAAGGACGAGGTCGCGCGATTGGAAAAAGAGGTTGAACGCAAGACCGACGCGGAAAAGAAGAATGCGGAATACCGACTGGGCGTCGCGCGTAAGGATTTGAAGCGACTCCAGAGGGAGGTTAAATATACCATCGATTGTACCCGGTACACGAAAGAGCTGAATGCCATTCTGTCCGATGTCAAGTGGATGGAGCAGATTGCCTTTTCGGGTGAAGCTTCGAAGTTTGCGCGTGTTGTGCAGATT
Organism: Akkermansia sp.; assembly: GCA_017555465.1. Lineage (GTDB taxonomy): Bacteria > Verrucomicrobiota > Verrucomicrobiia > Verrucomicrobiales > Akkermansiaceae > Akkermansia. The sequence goes on from JAFZGH010000072.1 coordinate 4,251, forward strand.
ATCGCCGCCATTGCCGATGAGGATTCCGGAGCGTTGAAGAAAGGAGTTGCACGTGATATTACCACGGCAACGGCGCTGGAATACGCCCGGTATGATATGAGAACAGTGGATGCCATCGACCGTGCCAAATACTTCCTGAAATATTGGCGCCAGGGGCGACTGAATACATCCTTTGACAAGCTGCCCATGCACCATCGCCGTATTGTCTGTGGTTGGAAACCCAACCACCGTTCCGGGACTGTTACCGCTTTTGAGTGGGCGCTGAACAATGTTCACCTGCCTGATTGGCAGTATCCTGCCAGTTGCTGGCGCTGTGGCTATATATTGGATAATGTGTATGGAGACAGCATTCACGGTGCCTACTATTATGCCCCATGGGAGGGCGTCAAGACGGATAACCATATGTGGCTTACCAAGAATGTGGGGGGTGTGTGCGGCAGTCTTTCTCACTTTGGTGCGGCATCTGCCTGTGCCAACGGTGTGCCGGCCCTTACCAATGGTGAACCGGGGCACTGCGCCTATATTGTGCTGGTAGATGGCAAATGGACTCCGGCCTATTCTCTGACATGGGAGCGAGGCCTTCACTGGATTCCGTGGGAGGGAAACTGGACCTTCAGCGCGCTGCATCTGACGGATGCCCTCTACTCTAAAAAGAATACGGCAACAACCCGGCTTGGTAACGCATACAGAATTCTGGGTAGCCTGAACTGGACAACCAAGAACGCTGAAAAAGCACTCGAATGTTATGAGCAGTCCGCTAAGGTTGCTCCGTTGAATTATCCGATGTGGCGTGAATACAAGTCGTTCATGAATTCTCACATGGCCAGGAACGTGGCCGCCTGGAAGAAGTTGAACAGCCGTTTGTGCGCTGGAATGGCAAAGGAGTATCCGGAGCAGGCTGCCGAACTGCTCAAGGGCGGTATTCTTCAGGGAATGGCTGCTTCCGGCATGAATGCAGATGATATGATTAAGGCTTGCGCCTTGTTCTGGAAAAATGCCGAAGTGATGGGCCCTGACCGCTGGCACATTGAGAATTTTGCGGATTCCCAGCTTCAGACCTGCAAGAAAATGAGTGGTAATGCGGAGGATGCAGCCGTCTCGTTGTATGTTCAGGTGTTGAAGTCTGCCGCTCCGCATGATGCGTATTCCGGCGCGATGATGGCGTGGGGGAACAAGGTTTCTGATTCCTTGAGCGAGTCAGGAAAGAAGCGCCTTTCCGATGAGATGATTGCGGCTCTCGGTTCCAGTAAGTCTATGACATCTGCCCAGCGTGCCAAAATGCTGGGTGGTCTGCTGCTGACCGCCGAACGAGAACGAGACGCATCCACTTTCCTTGCCATCAGTAAGATGATTGATCCCAAGGAAATCCGCGGCTCTGCAGCCATCCCGGACTTTCAAGGCTTTGCCGGCAAACTGGTGTCGGAGGGCGGCATGCCCTTTGCCAGCAGCACCAGCCAATGGGATGCTCCCCATACTCACTCTGGCTTGCTGACCAGGCAGGGCGGCAGAATTCATACTGCGAAGGAAAATAATCCATGGATTGCAGTGAAACTGCCCAAGCATGCCTATGTAACAGGTGTCGTTTTTGCCGGTACTAACGATTGGAGCCTGATAGGCCGATTCCGCCCGGTGAAGGTGCAAGTGTCAGATACTGGGCGCAATGATGATTGGCACGATGTCGGCGAGCCGATTCCTTCAACTGGGAATTACATTATCCGCTTCAATTTGGAGAAGGAACGCCCCAAGGCTCTCTATGTACGCGTGCTGCGTCCCGGTGGACCGGAGGTGTTCCATGCTAATGGTATCTACGTGTATGGTGAGCCTGCCGCATAATATAAGTCATTTTTAACATCGTTTCAAAGCAATGAAAAAATATTTATCCACTTTCATGCTGGCTCTGTTGGTCCTCTCTCAGGGCATCCCTCTTACTGCAGCTCAGCAATTCCCTACTTTTGAAGCAGCTCAGGAGGTTGGAAAAAAGGAGGGATACATTCTCTTTATTTATCCTGCCGGCTGGGATAAGTACGGGGAAAAACTTTGCCGCAAGCTTATCTCCAACGATAAAGTGCGCGCGGCTGCCGGTAAATCCGCTATGATTCTTGCCCCTATGTACCAGAATCGTACGGAGGAGACAAATGCCAAAACTAAGCAAATATTCGGCAAATTGTCGGCCCCGTCCGATATGTCGGACATCTCCTATCCCGCTATTGTTTTTTATGAAACGAATGCGAGATTATATGCAACTGTTCATGGCGAGGCTTTGATGTCAGCCTCTGAGTCAGAGGTGGCAGAGCTCATCAGCAAGCAGCTTGCGGCTCGTGAAAAACAGAATAATCTGCTGAAACAGGCTCATGCTTCTAAGGATGCTAAAGAGAAAAATCGTCTATTCCTGGAAACAGCTCGCGTTTCTGGTATGGGCTGGCCCCCCGACTTAAAAGACGTTATGAAGCAGGTTGACCCGGAGGATAACCATGGCTACCGCGCTGCTCTCGAGTTTGGATTCGGTGTCAAAAAGGATGAATCCCTGGATGATTTCCTGAAGCGTCTTGATGGAGTGCTGGAGAACGAACTGCTTGCTCCCTGGCAGAAGCAGCGCGCCTGTGCAACCGCTATTGGCCATATACGCCGCACTTTCGGCTCTATGGCAGGTGGTCCGATGATTACCAAGTACGCAAAAAAGATGCGGAAACTGGACCCCGAATCCCCGCTCGGCCTTTCCGCTTCGGTTGTGATGCGCGATTGGGTCAAAACATACCGATATGGTGATGGATGGAGTGATCAGATAATTCCTGCTGCGCCCATTCCCATGTTGATGCACGACGTGCCCATTTCCAAACCGGGTACATACGTGGTGCACTTCAAGCTCAAGACTGGTCGCGATGGTATCATCATCAATCGCCTTCGTCTGATGGATGGAGAGAAGTGCGTAGCCTCGCACGATACCCCGTGCGAAGTCTCATGGTCCGCTGGCACAGAGAAAGATATCACCTTTACCGTCAAGCGGTCGCTCAAGACTCCTCGCCTCGAATTTACCTTCGGTAATGACCCCGGCAAGCGTAGTACGTGGGGGGATATCAACATTATCCCGCAGTAAATTACTGAGACTTTTTTTCTGAAATCAGAATAAATCGTGGTGCCGGTAGAAGAAGTCGTGCAGAAGCCGCACGTTTTCGAGCTCGTACCACGGGCGTATGGCAACCGGACGGTGGTCGAGGTCGTAGATTTTCGCTTCAGGAATGCTCAGCAGCAGAGGCGAGTGCGTGGCTATGACCAGCTGCGCCCCGCACACCGCGCTGGAGGAGAGGAATTTTACTAAATCCAGCTGCAGATTGGGGGAAAGACTGTTTTCCGGTTCATCGAGCAGGTATAGCCCGCGTTCGGCAATCGCCTCGGTAAAGTAGATGAAGGCGCTTTCTCCGTTAGAGTATTCACGTCTGGCCTCCTGTACGCGGTGGCGCACAAATCTTCCTCGTGAGCTGCGCCGGGCTTCCATGTGGTTCAGGAAGGCATCGAACCCTCCTTGTGCGCGGGAATCAAGCCGCATCCGCTGGGTGTTTTCGCGTCCCCACTGGTGGGCTGCGCGTTCGGCCGCCAGGTGGCGGGCGTCATTTTCCTCACGCAGGTTCAGGATATGCTCAAATACATCATCGCTGCCGATGAACCGGCTCTCGTAAGGAATCGGCTCCGGGTAACCATCCTTCTCACCAGCCAGCTGCATGCTGCACATATCAGCATATACATCAAACAGAGGGGTGCGGTTGTAGGGCGAGCAGCGGGGGAGTTTCAGCTTTTCGGCCATGAGGTTGAGCAGAGTCGTCTTGCCGGAGCCGTTTCCGCCATACAGAATGGTGATATTCTGCATCTGAATCGTAGGTAGGGGCGAATCGAACACCTGGAAGGGGTAGTACTGCTGCGAGCAGAACTCGTGAGCCTTGTAATTGAGGAACTGTTCTTCCTCGTCCAGGGTGGGAATACTGAAACTTTCCAGGTATATCATAGGTTAAAGCAGGGTAGAGTGGTAATGTTGCAGCCGGCTGTGTCAGGGAAGGGCTGATGCGCAGATTATATCTGCCATGGCATAGGTTTCAAGCAAAAATTATTGTCAGTACATGGCCTGAGTGTTACAATCATGAACCATGAATCCGGAACATCTGCTCGACCTCCTGTATCGAACCAAAGCAACCCTGCGCCAGTGCCAGAGAGAACTCCGCTTCGGCGGAGATGATGTGGAAAGCCTGAGTATCACCGTTTCTCGCGCAGAAAAGTGGCTGGAGGAAGGTGTTGAAGCTAACCTGAAAGCCATTGAGGAAATGGCGGAATACGATACCCCTATCACTCCGGAAGAAATAGACGAAATCATTTCCGCTGCCGTGGCTGAGGTGGAAGCAGAAAACGCCGCCAAAGAAGCGCAGAAAGCGGCGAAAGAGAAGGCTCCCCGCTCCCGGCGTATCTGAATCATGAAAGGAAGTAGAATATGGAGACGAATGTAAAATCCCGCCGCCGCTGGTTGCGGGTGCTGGGGTGGATTTTCGGCGGTGCGGTATCGTTGCTCCTGGTGGCAGTGCTGGCCGGGGCCTGCTGGCTCTGGGGGTGGCAATGGGGCAATACAACGCTGGGGTTCCATGACAGTTGGAAACCGGAGGAGCGAGACGCCCTCGCCGAGTTTGATGCGTACCTGCGCACGGATTACATTCAGGAATTGATGAAGTGCGAAATGCCGGAGGCGCATCCGCTCTATATCTGGCTGTCCAGCGCTTATTTAAAAAAGATTCTCGCGGCTCCCGTCTGTGTGCAGCTGCGGGAAATAGCCGGAAGCGGCCGGGCGGATCTACCCGGAGTGGATACCGCGGCGGGCAGGGGGATTACGCCTGCCATTCTGGCTGTTCAAAATGGGTATTTCGATGCGCTCAAGGCTCTGGTGCTTCACGGCGCAGACCCCAATGCCTGTGTATTCATCACCTCGCGCAATGAAGTGGAGACAGAAGCGGAAACATTGTTGTCGCCGCTCATGTCCGACAACTATTCCAGACCGGATTTCCACGTTCCCTGGGAGACTCGGCGCGAGGTGGCCGAATTCCTGCTGGAGCACGGGGCAGATATCAATGCCGATAAGCGTATACTAGGTCTTTGCTGCCACATTGCCCTTTCTCGAGGAGATGCTTCACCCTGGCTCTGGGCTGTGGCGAAAGGGCGCTGTGTTCCGCCGGAACTGTTTCCCTTTGTGGTGACGGGGACGGAACCGCAGCTGGAACTCATCGAGGCGATGTTGAAACAGTCTCCTGCTTTAGCCAACTCCTGTGACGCTGGGCGTAATGTGCTGCAGCGGGTGGTTGAGCACGCCTGCAGTTTTCCTGAAGACCTGCCGAAAATGGAACCGGTGCTTCGTCTTCTGCTGCAATATGGCGCAGACCCCACGCTGATGCCAAGCGGAGATGAAGATGGCGAGGC
>JAFZGH010000073.1 GCA_017555465.1 Akkermansia sp.
ACGGCTCTGCTGTACATGGTGCTCGACCTCTGGGTGCTGCGCGGGCCCATGTACGGATTCCTGCACAAGGATAAGCAGGCGGCCGAAGCCGCTGCCCTGGTGTATGGCGAGCGCATCTCTCACGGTCAGCTGGCGCGCCACAAGGCAGAACAGGAAGCCATTTCCGGCAGGGAAAAGACCAACATTGCCATGATGATGGATCTGGTACGCAGTTCCCTGCTGCGCCTGCGCACCCGCTACAACGACAACCAGCTGCCTCACGACCGCGCCGCGGCTGAAAAAGCCGTGGCCTCCCTTGCCACCCGCGCCGGAAGCGATGCCGAGTTTGAGCAACAGCTCGCATCCCAGGGTTACACCCGCCGCCAGTTCACGGATAAGGTGGAGGCACGCCTCATGGAGCTTGCCCTGCTGGACCGCAACCTGGCGCCGCACACCCAGGTGGACAACGCCGCCATCATGGCGCATTACAAGCAGATTAAGGACGAACTCACCATCCCCGCCAGCCGCCCGGTGAAGCATATTTTCATTTCAACACTGAACCGCAGCAGTGATGACGCCCGCCGCGTAGCCGAAATGGCCATTGAACGCCTGAACGCCGGCGATGATTTTGCAGAAATTGCCGCTGAAATCAGCGAGGATGCAGCCACCTCCACCCGCGGTGGCAATCTGGGTGTGGTGTACGATGACGCGCTGCTCCCCCTGCCGGAGCTGAACCTCTTCGGCGACTCAGCCCTGCCCGCCGGCACGCCCAGTCTGGCACAGAGCAAGTGGGGGTGGCATGTCATCCTGCCCGGCCCCATCACCCCGGCTTACACGCCCTCGCTGGATGAATGCCGGGAAACCATCCGAACCGCCATCATCAGCGCCCAGCGCGAGCTGGGGATCAACGCATTTTTCGACACACTCATCAAAGAGGGATTCCAACAGAAACGCATTAAAATCCATGTCAAGTGACCGCATCACCGTCACCCGCGCCTCCCGCGGTCTGCACGGCACCATCACCGTTCCCGGAGATAAAAGCATCTCCCACCGCGTAGCCATTCTGGGCGCGCTGGGCACCGGCACCATGCAGGTGCGCAACTACCTCTGCAGTGAAGACTGCGTGAACACCCTGCGCGCCATGCAGCAGCTGGGGGCACAGGTGACACCCGGTGATTGCCCGCAGAATTTCACAATTACCGGCACCGGCATGCAGCCCACCGCCCCGGCGCAGGATATTGACTGCGGCAACAGCGGCACCGGCATGCGTCTCATGGCGGGTGTACTGGCCTCTCTCCCTTTCCGCAGCCGCATGTTCGGCGATGCCTCGCTGAGCAGCCGCCCCATGAAGCGCATCATTGACCCGCTGGGCTCCATGGGTGCGCGCATTACCGCCTGCGGTGAAAAGCCGGGCTGCGCCCCGCTGGAAATTGAGGGCGGCAGACTAAGCCCCATTCATTATGACCTGCCCATGGCCAGCGCCCAGGTGAAAAGCGCCGTGTTGCTGGCCGGCATGCTGGCAGAGGGGCACACCTCCGTGCACCAGCCCGCCATCACCCGCGACCACACCGAGCGACTGTTCGAGCACTTCGGCATCCCCTGCACCGTCTCGCAGGATGGACTGGATATTGCCGTTGACGGGCCAGTTATCCCCACCAACAAGGACATCACCGTGCCGGGAGACATCTCCAGCGCGGCTTTCTGGCTGGTGGCAGCCTCCATTGTACCGGGTAGCGAAATCACCCTGCTCAACGTGGGGCTCAACCCCACGCGCGATGCCATCATCACCGTGCTCCGCCGCATGGGCGCAGACATCACCATCACCAACCGCACCGAAGGTGGCGAACCCTACGGCGATATCACCGTGCGCGCCCCGCAGCAGCTCGTAGCCACCGAGGTACTCAAGCCGGAAATCCCCAACCTCATCGACGAAATCCCCGTGCTGGCCGTCGCTGCCGCC
>JAFZGH010000074.1 GCA_017555465.1 Akkermansia sp.
GGCTGAGGTGAGTTGCGTATGCGGGAATAGGTTTTTCTGAGGTGTGCGTGGTATGCTTCACGTATGGATAAGAGTGAAGTGTGTCAGATGGCTCTGCATGAGGTTGGCGAGCACGATTATGTGACCGGTACGCCCGGATACGATGCTTGCGAGCTGTATTTCCGCCAGACTTTTTTGTTTCTGCTGAAGCGGCATGATTGGAGTTTTGCGCGTAAGCGTGTGTCTCTGGCGAAGGTGGATGCCGGGTGGGCGCTGCCGGAAGATTGCCTGAGTATTGTGGAGTTGTCCGGGTTGCGCCGATGGCGCAAGTATGGGGCGGTGATTGTGCCGGAGGTTGATGGCTGGGTGTCTGGAGAGGTGTGTGTGATTTATACTTCCAGCGAGCATGCCGCTATGGGGTATATTCCTGACGATATGCCGGATTTTGCCCAGGCGCTGATTTACTATCTTGCCGCTTCCATTATTGGTTGCGTTAGCGGCAATGAGACGAAACGCCAGGAGTTGCTGGAGAAGGCCGAAGGTGTGCTGCGAGAGGCCATGCTGCTGGATGCGAAGCAGGACGCGAGTAATGACCAGCATCCGCTTGATCTGATTATGGAGAATTCGATAACTGCTTGATGAAATGGGAGAGGTTTTTGGTAATCTGGGGATGGCCGCGAGCCATAAGGCGAATGCCCGTGTATCCCGGGCGAACGCCCGCGTGGCGAGAGCGCAAGGTGAGGCTGACCGGGCTAAGGCGTATGGCCAGGCTGCGCGCCTGGAATTGGAGAATAAGGTGGCGGGTGAGCAGGCTGCTGAGAATATGAGCCGTCTGCGTAAGAGTCAACGCCAGGCCGGTGCTGCTGTGCAGGCGGCGCGAGCTGCCAGCGGTTTCACTACGGAGGGCAGCGGAAGCCAGGCTGAGGTGAGTGTGCTGGCCCGGTTTGAGCAGGAGGCGCAGGATATGGTGACTTCCCGCAGCAATCAGGATGTTTCTGCCCGGTTCGGAGCTACGATGCTGCGGCGGAGCGGTGAACTGGCCATGATGGGGGCTGAGGCTTCGGCTGTGTACAGCGAAGATCAGGCGCGTGTGCACAAGATGTATGCTCACAATGCACAGAAGGGTGCTCTGGTAACGGCGGCGCTTTCTGCTGCAGGAGGGCTGATTGGTGGCTCGGCGGGGGCGCAGGTTGGTGCTGGGCTGGCCAGCGTTTATTCTGCCGGGTTGCCGGGCACGCTGGAGAGCCAGGGTGGAAGAAACGAACAGGCTGAGAAAGACCTGGCTGCTGTCATTGCTAAGGGAGTGGATTCATGGCTGAAATAACGGGTAACGCGGTTATTGATGGGGCTCGCCTGCTGGATGAGGTGGAGGGCGAAGGCATCGCTGAGACGTGGCTGAATCTCTGCCTGAGTCAGGGCGGGTGGGTAGTGGCTATGCCGTGGGTGTTTATCATGGCGTATCCTCGTCCGGAGGATGAGCGGGAGCTTTATGTGGCTTATGCGTATGGGGACCTCAGTGGCCTGGCCTGGGCTGCCAGGATGACTTTTGCCTCCGGCAGTTTTGACCGGCTGAGTTTCCGGCGTGGTTTCGGGAGCGGTCAGGAGGAGGAGGAGCGGCGTGTCTACGATTATGCTGAGTTCATGAACAGGATGGAACGTTTAGCGCGGCGGGTAAAATGAATGCGACTGAACAGGCTTATGCCTTGCTGGGCGGAGAAGGTTATGAGGCAATGTGCCTGGAGGTGCTTTGCACGGGGGGCACGATGGTGCAGGATGATGCGTTTATGCTTTGTTTCCGGGTGGAGGATGGCGTGGCGCATGTTTTGTTTGCCTGCGGTGATTTGAGGAAGATTCTGCGTTTTGCCAGGGCTAACAAGGGTGTTTTTGGTTATGAGCGTGCGTGCTGGGTGCGTAGCCTGGTGGGTAAGCATGCGGATATGAGATTTTACGATATTGACAGGTTATGAATGATGGATATTACAACGGGGCGGGACTGAATATCAGTCAGGCTGCACATGGTGATTTGCGCGTGCGGCAGGTGGAATATGATGGTTCGGCGGTGCAGCGTGCTGTGATGAGTGGAGCAGATGCTCAGCAGGGTGTTGTGAGTGAAGCTCAGCGGCTCATGGATTACGAGGCCGGTGCTGAGGCTATGCGTAAGCTGCGAGAGGCGAGAGGGAGGTATGAGCAGAAGTTGCGGGAGGGGCTTTCGGCTGCGCCTGGAACTAAGCTGAGTTTGCTGCGAGCAGATGGTGAGGTGGATGAGGAGAAACTGGAGGCGATGGCCTACCGCGCCCAGGATGAGGTGGATAAGATTCGGCCTAAGTTCTGGAGCGCGCAGCGCCTGGCGAA